>JAIEMN010000002.1 GCA_019752115.1 Gemmatimonadaceae bacterium | reverse complement strand
TCTACCGCACCCAAGCGGCTCCTGCGGAGCGCTTGGCACTCAATTAACCGAGTCTCCTCCAAACCCGGGGCGGTTCAAGGAGTTCTGGCAACTACTGCCAAGAGTTCCGGAGGCCGTCACCGGGGTCGGGCCGGGTGTTCGATTTCGGTACGCCCTTGACCGAGAAATCTCGTAGTAGAACTGCCAGATCGCCGTCTGCGCACCGTGAGTACTACTGCTCGGTGGCGCCCTTTGGCGGGAAATCGGCCGAGGCGTGCCGATGCTGTCGCCCGGAAATCATCTGATCAGGAATTATGGCGAACGCCGAACCGGAGTTCTGGTGGCCGACACGCTCTGGATTGGCTTTCATCAGTTCTGGCACCAGCATCATGACGTCCAGCCAAGACGTACCTCGAGCTCTTGGATGCGCTGCACAAACGGATCGCGCTTGCGATGACCAACGTCGACAAAACGACGGCGCCCGTTGAGGCGGGCCTCGGCACGCTTGAACTCGAACTCCTCGCCGATCGCGGCGCAATACTCATTACCGTGGAGACCCGAAATCAATCGCTGCAGATCTTAGAAGCTGCCCAAGTCGCAGCCAACGCTCCATGGCCACCCGACCATGCCGGCCAAGCCAACCGCAGAATCGAAGTCCTAGAGAAGCTAACGAGGGCGGCGACCGTTCTCATGGATTTGCTTCGATTTAGTTAGGTTGACCCCAGGTGAGACACGAATCCTCCGTATGGTGTACCCACACGGAGGATTCGTGGACAATTGCGAAGAGCGATCGTCGGCTACTGTCGTGCAATCCTTTCGCCGGTACTTGGCGCAATACCCAGAACGGTCATCTACGTTAGTTGACACGTTGGCGGCTGAAATCAGAGATCGCGCGACGGCGGCAAACTGCGCCGACGACTACAACCAGCGGATCATCAACGCGTGTCGAGACGACACCCCAGAGAACGTGGCGCCTTACTTCGCGCTGCTTCTCGCCCTCGGGGATGCGGGCGTCTCCGGGTTACGCCCGTCCCCGGATTGTCGTAGCTGATAGGGCACCGCCAGTTTGACAGCATGGTCAAGCCTTTTGGTCCACCCTTACTTCGCCTTCTATAACCGCTCGCGCGTCGCTTGTCTTGCGAGGGAGCGCGAAGTCTCTGGTCTCCGGGGTCGTTCACCTTGCAAATGCAACGCGGTGGTCGTTTAGTGAAGGTAACCCGGAGGCACGATGACAATCGCGACCAATCACGAGCTGAACCTCGAGGCGCTCAGCAAGCGAGGTGAGAAGCTCGGCCTTGAGCTGCAGGAGCTGGCGGGCATCCTCGGTGTGGACCAGAGCACGTTCTACCGATGGCGCCATGGACAGGCGGCCCCACGGGCGCTCGCCATTTCTCGCATCGAGCAGACCCAGGAGCTCTTCGAGCTGCTTCGTCGACTCTTTGCCGGTCCCGACTTGGCGCGCACGTGGCTTCGCACAGCAAAGCCGGCATCCCTCGGGGGCGCCGCGACGCCGATCGAAGTCATGCTGCAAGGCCGCATCGACCGCGTGCTTGCGGTGCTGCACACGCTGGCGTCCGGCGGGTAGCCAGCCGGCCTCGCGCCCCGCGCCAAGACCGGGCGCGGTGCGCAAACCGCGTCGTTCATGCACTCGCCCAGAGCGACGTCCGCCAGAAGTCGTGATCAAGCATTCTCGGGCGTCCGCATCGCTACACTGTGGTCGACTTTCGACCAAGCCAAGCCCGCCAGCAGCAGTACTAATGTTGGGCCAACGGTGGATGGATAGTTCTATTGAGGCTCGCGCAAAATCGGGCTGTACCGACATCGGGCAGCCTGGCGTACACGATCCGTGCCCGGCGGCACTCGATCAGTTTCTCGCTCTTCATAGGCCGGACGGTCTCAAATTGAGACCGTCCGGGCCGCCGGCGCCTGTGATATGGCCTAGTGGTCATATTTTCGCCGGATGGACCGATGAGCTCGCGCGCTATCCGACTTTTGGACGGGACTTGCGAGAGCATAGCAAAACTGCTATCCTGTGAGGAGTAGATGGGCAAATCGCCCGTGCGGTTCCGAAAGCCGCTCAAGTTTGTTCCTGGAGTGGAGAAGGCGGTTAAGGAGCTGCCATCAGATGTTCAGGACGTCTTCGGTAAGGCCTTGATGGCCGCGCAGTACGGTGACCCGGTGCCGGGGGCACGGCCGTTTGGCGAAGGGGTGCCCCGCGACGTTCTGAAGCTCGTTGAAGATGACGATGGGGAGACCTACCGGGCCGCGTTTGTTGTGGCGTTTGAAGGGCTGGTGTATCTGCTCGACGTGTTTCAGAAGAAATCGAAATCGGGAAAAGCTACCCCCAAAGCCGATATCGATCGCGTGACCGCACGATACCAGGCGGCGGCGCTGGACTATGCGGCTAACAAGGCTGAATACCTCCGCGCGACGGCAGCCGCGAAGGCCGCCGCTACTGCGAAGGCCGCGCAATCCGCCGTACCGCGCGCAGTGAGATCGAGACGGGGCAAGAAATCATGACGAACCACTTCGGAGTGCGACGGATGCCAGCAACACGAAAGCCCAAAGCGTCAGCAACACGCACCAAATCATCGCCTGCCCCGACTCCACAGGCCAGCGCGACAGCGTCCGTGGCATTCAGTGCGATGCACGACAACTTCTTCGAGGCAATGGGCCTGCCCGATAGCGCGGAACGGGTTGCCAAAGCAGAGATGGCGTTGGCGATTGAGCGCGTGGTTCGGGCTAACGGATGGAATCAGAAGCGTACCGCTGAAGTGCTCGGTATCGCGGCCTCTGACGTCTCAGACTTGTTCCGGGGCAAATTGGCGCGCTTCAGCCAAGAGCGGCTTGAGAGGCTGCTCAATGCGCTCGACCTCGATGTCGTGATTCAGATCGGACCGCGTCCAGCCTGGAAAACCCACGCGAGTGTCACGGTGGAGCAAGTGGCGCAATTTGGTCGCGCCTCGTAGCGCTTCGCTCAGGTCATAAACAACAGCGCGGCGCCCTTCATACTCGGAGGGCGCCGTTTTTTGTGCGACTGTCGCGCGACTGACATCACGGAAAACTCGCCCGATCAGGACGTATGGCAAACCCGAACCGGACTTCCGGAAACTACAGCCAAGAGTTCCGGAGGCCGTCAGCCAGGACACGCCTCCGGAGGGGTGACCGGTTTCGGTACACCCATGGCTCGCACTTCGCGAAGTAGAACTACTTCCGTGACCCAATACTGAGTAGCTACTGCTGCTCACCGGTCCGGTTCGCCCGGATATCATACAAACTGCCGCGATACTGACGTCCGAACTTCAGTCGCTCAGGAATTATGGTGACGCTCGCTCCGGAATTCTGGTAGCCGACAGCGCGATCACGCCATCGCCGTGATCGCGCGCAACGCCCCGTACGCGGCGCGATAGCGCGCGTACGCGGGCGCGTAGGCGAGCCAGGCGCCAGGCGCCGGCTCGGTCACCCCCTCGGCATGCACCGTTTGCGCCGCCGCGTCGGCCACCGACGCGAAGGCGCCGACCCCAACGCCGGCGAGCAGGGCGGCGCCGAACGCGGGCCCCTCGTCGCGGTTTACCGTCCACACGGGCCGGTCATAAATCTCCGCCTGCAGCTGCCGCAGGAAGGGGCTGCGGGCGCCACCGCCGGTCAGGCGCAGTTCGCGCGGGCTGATGCCCAACTCCGCCAGCACGCCGAGCGCGTCTTTCATGGCAAAGCCGATTCCTTCGAGCACCGCGCGCGTGGTGTGCGCCCGCCCGTGCGCCAGGCTGAGCCCCAGGAACGCGCCGCGTGCCGACGCATCGCGATGCGGAGTCCGCTCGCCCTGCAGGTACGGCACGAAGGTGATGCCGTCGGCACCCGGAGGAATGGTCGCCGCCTCCGCATCGAGCAGGGCATCGGTCGCTCCACGCGCGAACTGCTCGCGATACCACGCGAACGCACCGCCCGCCGACAGCACCACACCCATCACATACCACGTCTCCGGCGCCACATGCGCAAAGGTGTGCGCCCGCATGGCGGGGTCCACGAGCGGCTGCGCCGTGGGCGCGAGCACCGTGCCTGATGTCCCCCAGCTGGCCACGGCGCTCCCCGGCGTCACCACGCCCACGCCGAGGGCGCCACAGGCGTTGTCGGCGCCACCGCCCACCACCGGCGTGCCGGCGCGTAATCCCGTGAGCGTCGCGGCCTCGCTGGAGACCACGCTGTGCACGACCGCCGACGCCTCCACTGGTGGCAACAGATCAGCCGAGAGTTCCATCGTGCGGAGCAGTTCCGCCTGCCACGCGCCGCGCACCGGGTCGAACATCAGCGTGCCGGACGCGTCACTGGGTTCGCTCGTGGCCCGGCCGGTGAGCCGCAGGCGAATGAAGTCCTTGGCGAGCAGCACCGTCCGCACCCGCGCGAATGCCTCGGGTTCGTGGGTGCGCAGCCAGAGCACCTTGGGTAACGTGAAGCCTTCGAGGGCGGGGTTCGCCACCCACTCGCGCAGCTGCGCGTCGCCGCCGGCGCGTGTCACGATCTCGCGGCACTCGGCGGTGGTGCGACCGTCGCACCACAGCAGGGCAGGGCGCACCACTGCGCCGCTGGCATCGAGGAAGACCGACGAATGCATCTGCCCGGACAGACCGATCGCCGCAATCTCCACGGCTGGGTGCTGCTCGAGCAGCGTGCGGATGCTGACACACGTGGCGCGCCACCAGTCATCGGGATGCTGCTCCGCCCACCCCGGGAAAGGCGTCGCGAGGGAGAGCGGCGTATGCGCCTGCGCGAGACACCCCCCGCTCGCCTCGACGAGCATGGCCTTCACCCCACTGGTTCCGATATCGAGACCCAGCAGCACTGCAGTGGCAGCAGACATACCGTGACGGTCAAAGGGCACAGCGATAGCTTGGACCGATGCAATCTCTCGATCCATCGGGCGTCTCGCCATCAAGCGCGGGGCGCGGCGTCATCCGCGCCCCGTTCGGCGCCGACGACCTGGGGCGCCCCGTTGACGTGTTCACGCTCCGCAATGCCACGGGCGCCGAGGTGGAGGTCCTTTCGCTCGGCGGCATCATCCGGGCGCTGCGGGTCCCCGATCGGCACGGCGTGCTCGGTGATGTGGTGCTCGGCCATGACGACGCGGCGTCGTATCGCACGAGTGGCTACTATCTGGGCGCGCTGGTCGGCCGCTATGCCAATCGCCTCGCCGACGGTGCGTTTTCGATTGATGGCGTGCGCTACGAAGTGCCCGCGAACAACGGGACCAACGCGCTGCACGGCGGCCCCGAGGGCTTTGATCATCGCCTCTGGCAGGTCGAGCCGTTCGTGCACGACGACGCGGTGGGCGTGGTGTTGCAGCTCACGAGCCCCGATGGGGATCAGGGATTTCCCGGCGAGCTCGCCGTGCAGGTCACGTATCGCTGGCGCGACGACCACACACTCGTGGTGGACTATCACGCCACGACTACCGCGCCGACGCCGGTGAACCTGACGCAGCACAGCTACTTCAATCTGCGGGGCGATGCGAGCGCCACGGTGCTGGGGCACCAGCTCACGATACACGCCTCACGCTTCACGCCGGTGGACGAGCGGCAGATTCCCACGGGCGAGCTCCCATTCGTGGATGGGACGCCCTTCGACTTCCGCTTCCCGCGCGCGATTGGCGAGCGCATCCGCGAGCGCAATCCACAGCTCGCCACGGGGCACGGTTACGATCACAACTGGGTGCTCGATCACGCGAGTGGCGCGTGCGTGGAAGCGGCGCGGCTTCATGATCCGGTAAGTGGGCGTGAGGTGGTCATCGCCACCACGGAGCCGGGCCTTCAGGTGTACACCGGTAACCACTTGAACGGCAGTACGCCGGGAAAGGGTGGCGCGCCAATCGCGAAACACAGCGGCGTCGCGCTCGAAACGCAGCACTTCCCGGACTCGCCCAATCAGCCCGCGTTTCCCAGCACCATCGTGCGGCCCACGCAGCCCTATACATCGTGTACGCGTTTTCATTTTCGCGTCACTGAATAATTGCTGCGCGCTTCATCATGGGCGGCGCGCCGTTTCTCCGATCTCAGGACGGGGAATCCCCGATGACGTGATCCGCAGTCCGCGTCGACATTCACAATGCGTACGATGCGGAACGCGGGTTCGACGACGAACGGCGTCCGGTCGTGGCCGCCCCGTGATTGGTCCCGCCTATGTCGAATCTCACCGGAAGTCTCGAGCGGTTCGCGCTGCCGGTATTATTGGTGGAGCCGGAATCGAGCATCATCGTTGAGATGAACACGGCCGCGGCGACATTGTGTGGATCGCGCGCCGCCGGTCGTCGGCTTGTCGACTTTCTGGGATTGCCGTCGCAGGCCACGCGTGCGCTGCTCAGTGCGGGCATGAGCGTGGGGCTCTGCGAGAAGCCTGTGCAGTGGACGATCGTCGGCGGCGCTCCGCGTGACGTCGTCATCGATGCGTGGGCGTGGCCCGAATCGCGGCGTCCGCTCCTGCTGGTCGTGGTGCGCGACGTGAGTCAGCGTGTACTCCTCGTACAGACGCTGGAACGGACACAACGGCTGCTCGACTTCTGCACCAAGGCGTCGGCGCTCGCCACGGCACAGCCGCGTGTCTCCGATCCCTTCGATGCCATCTGTCGGCTCGCCGTCACCACCGGCATTGCGGTGGGGGCGCGGATCACCCATGTCGCCGCCAACGGCCTCACGCAGTCCGTGTCCGCCGCCGGCCATGTCTCACGCACGGGAGTCGATGGCGCGGTGCTTGGCGTCCAGGAGATTCCCTTCGCTGGCGCGACGGGTGCGCGCGGTGAACTGCAGCTGTTCCACCTCAAGCAGCAGCTGCCGATTGCCGACGAGCCACTGCTGGCGCATCTCGTGGGGCTGTTGGCCTCCGAGCTGGACGCGCATGTTCGCGCCGAGGGACCGGAACCACCGGCGCCCGCGGCGACCGTGCAGGCGGATGAGGGGCGCCTCGGCGTGTTCGAATTCCGAATGGAACGCGGCGAGGGCACCTGCAACGAAGATTTTGCTCTCATGCTCGGATACGATCCGTCGACGTTCGAGCTGACGTACACCTGGTGGCAGTCGCACATTCATCCCGATGATCTGCCGCGCGTGCTGGAGCACCGGCAGGCCATGCTCCACGGCGAACTGCGCCAGCTGCACACCGAGTTCCGGATGCGAACCGCCGATGGGCAGTATCGGTGGTTACGGGCCGCGGTGCATGCCACCGACCCGGACAGCCGCGGGCATCCGCGTCGCCTCATCGGTACGCATACGGATATCACGACGCAGCGCACGACCGAACATGCCGCGGCCCGTCGCGGACGTGGGGCGCATGCCACCCTCGAGATGCCGGCGCTCGCCGAATCGCTTGAACCCATGGCATTCCTGCAGGCTGGGCTCGACATCGCCGAGCGCCTGACCGACAGCCGCATCGGCTTCCTGCACTTCGTGAAGGGGCCGCAGCAGGATATCGAACTGGTGACGTGGTCTACCGCCACGCTGCAGTCGTACTGCACCATGAGCGAGGGGAGCCGCCATTACCCATTGGCGAAGGCGGGCATCTGGGCCGATGCCTGTCGCACCCGGCGCGCCATCATCGTGAACGACTACGCCGGCCACATCGGTCGCACGTCGTTGCCGGAGGGCCACGCGTTTCTCGATCGCTTCACCGTCGTGCCGGTCATTGAACGGGGCGCGGTGGTCATGCTGATCGGCGTGGGGAACAAGAAGGTCGATTACGACGAGGTCGATACGATGAGCCTGCAGATTCTCGCGGACGAGATCTGGCGCCTGTATCGCTGGCGGCAGGATGAAGCGGCGCTCCGCAAGGCGTCGCAGTTCCACCAGGTGCTGCTGGAGTCGCTCGAATCGGCGGTGTTCACCTGCGACCGGGACGGGCAGGTCACGATGCACAATCGTGTGGCGCGGGAGTGGCTGGGTGTCCCCGTCGATGCCCGGGCGCCGATCTCCAGTGCGGATCTCGTGCCCCTGCTCCACACGGCCGACGGGGCGCGGCCGCTGCGAGCCGAAGAGATGCCACTCCTGCGGCTGCTCGCGGGAGCCGAGGTGCGCGGGGAGGAACTGCGGCTTCGCGTCCCGGACCGACCCGATCGGCTCTGTCGGTGCGTGGGGCGTCGGTGGGCCGACAAGACGGGCCAGTCGCTCGGTGCGCTGCTCGTGATGCAGGAGGTCAGCGCCTGACGCCAGCGCTAGCTTGAGGCCATGGCTCGCTTCGAACCCCTCGCCCACGAGCGCCTGTCGGCGGCTGAGACCGCGCGTCGCGCCGCCGACTTTGTCGCGCACATGCATCGCCGCCGCACCACGCGCCACTTCTCGCCCGAGCCGGTGCCACGGGCGTGGATCGAAGAGGCTATTCGTGCGGCCGGAACGTCGCCGAGCGGCGCGCACCAGCAGCCGTGGACCTTCGTGGCGGTGAGTGATCCGGCCCTCAAGCAGCGCATGCGCGAGGCCGCTGAAGCCGAGGAGCGCGAGTTCTATGCACGTCGCATCACGCCGGAGTGGCGGGCGGCGCTCGAGCCGCTGGGCACGGATGAGGTGAAGACCCATCTCACCGACGCGCCGTGGGTGGTGGTGCTCTTCCGGCAGAGCCACGGGCTCGATGCGAACGGCGAGAAGCGCACCTTCTACTACACGCAGGAGAGCTGCGGCATTGCCGCCGGTTTCTTCATTGCGGCGGTGCATACGATGGGGCTGGTGACGCTCACGCACACGCCGTCGCCGATGGGGTTTCTGGGCGAGCTCCTCGAGCGGCCGGCAAACGAGAAGGCGTTTCTCGTGATGCCGGTGGGCTATCCGGCACCCGACGCGCAGGTGCCGGCGCTCACGCGCAAACCGCTCGAGGAGATTGCCGTGTTTCGCTGACGGGCGCGGTGGTCAGGGCAGGGCCGGCGGCGGCGTGCGCCGCTTCGTGACCTGCTCCAGCGCATACGCGAGCCCGATCAGCTTGGGCTCGCTGCACGCGCGTCCGGTGATCATCACGCCATACGGGGAGGGCCTCGGCGTGAAGCCCGGCGGGAAGGGCGCGTTCGCGGGGGCCACCACGGGCACCGTGCCCATCGGCACCGTGATGGAGGGATAGCCGGCGCGCGCGCTCATGTCGGCGCCACTGCTGCCGGGGAAGACGAGCACATCGAGCTGCTGGCCATCGAGCGCGGCGTCGAGCCCCTGCGTGCGGGTGAGGCGCAGGTCGCGGCGGCGATCGGCGTCGTAGCGCTCGCGATCGGTGCGCAGGTCTATCTCATCCGAGATGTCGAAGCGCCCTTGCCCGTACTTGATGGCCCCCGCGCGCTGATGCGCGATGTTCCACTCGCGGAGCGCCGCCAGCGTCTTCACCGGCGCGCGATCACCGAGGGTGGCAAGCCAGCGGTCGAAATCGCGCTTCATGCCGTACTTGATCACCACCGAGCAGTTGTCGTCGCGTCCGCGCGACTGCTCGGCGAGCTGACAGAACGGAAAGTCGGTGAAGTTGTCCTCGCGCTTGGGGGCCATCACGCTCGGGATGTTCGCCGGATCCACCACGGTGGCGCCGGCGGCCTTGAGGGCGGCGATGACCTCGTTCATCACGGCCTGCTGCCCCGCGTTCAGGCCACCGCGCGGTGTGCTGCTGCTGCCGGCAGCGATGGGCTCGTAGAAGAACGCGCGCGGAATGCCTATGCGCGCGCCCTTGAGCGCGTTCACATCGAGGAACTTGGCATAGTCGCGCCCCGGTGGTGGCGTGCAGACGGTCGTGGCGCTGTCGTTCGGATCGGGCGCGGGGCTTTCCATGGCGCCCATGAGATACGCGACATCGGTCACCGTGCGCGCCATCGGCCCGGGCGTGTCCTGCGTGCCGGTGATCGGGATGACGCCCCACCGTGACAACCGCCCGGTCGTGGGGCGAATGCCCACGAGCATCGTCTGAATGGACGGCGAGATGATCGAGCCGCCGGTGTCGGTACCACCATTGCCCAGCCAGAAGGACATGCTCGTGCCCACGCCGCTCGAGGAGCCACCGGTGGCGAGCACGGCGCGGCCGTCATCGAGGCCGCTGCGCGGATCGGTGCGCGGGTCCCATGGATTGAGCCCCTGCCCACCCACGGCCGTGTAGTTGCCCGGCATCGCGCTGGCGACCCAGTTGGCGAGTTCGGTGAGCTGCGTCTTGGCGAGAATGATCGCCCCGGCATCACGCAGGTTCTTCGTGATGGTGGCGTCGTAGGGCGGCACGAGATCGGCGAACGCCAGCGCGCCGCCGGTGGTGCGCATGTCGTTCGTGTGGATGTTGTCCTTGAGCGCCACCGGTATGCCGTGCAGCGGCCCGCGCACCTTGCCCTGCGCGCGTTCGCGGTCGAGCCGGTCCGCTTCGTCGAGCGCACGCGGGTTCACGCTGATCACGGCCTTGAGCTGGTGATCGTACATCGCGATGCGGGCGAGATACTGTTCCACCAGCTGTCGCGAGGTAAGGCGCTTGCTCTCGAGCGCGGCGCGCAGTTCGGGGACGCCGGCCTCCACCACGGAGAAGGGCGCGGCCGTCTTGGCCGCCGGCTTCTGGGCGCGAACGGATGGCGCGGCGAGGAGCAGCGCCGTGCTGACGATGAGGAGTCGACGCATTGCGTGGGCAGCGGGAGCGAGAGGAGGTTAGTGCTTCGCGGACTTGTGCGCCGGCAGACTACCGAGATACGCCGCGGCGGCGACCATGTCGTTGATGCTGAGCGCATTCACGATGGGGCGCATCAGCACACTGGCCGAGTCGGCGCGGGCGCCGGTGCGGAAGCTGACCAGCTGGCGGAGCAAACTGGATGGGCTCCGGCCGGCGAGCGGTGGCGTACCGGCCATGCCCAGGAGATCCGGGCCGTGGCAGGTCGTGCAGGCGGTCGCGATGCCTGCTGGGCCCTGCGTGACGACGCGCCGGCCGCGCGCCACGGTGCCCGGCGGCACGTAGGTGGTATAGAGCACGGTGGGATCGCGCAACTCGTGGCGATGAAACTCATCCGGGACTTCAATGAGCCGCCCGGCGATCGGCTCCGTCCCCTCGTCGGTCTTGGCATAGAGCATCGTTTCGACCCGCGTCTTGGGTACCGTCGTCGATTCGACGATGCGATTGGGGCGGGTCAGCCTGAGCGTCTCAAAGTAGGCGGCGGCCTCGCGCACGTCGTCGTCGGTGACGCCGGCGGCTACCGCGTGCATCGAGCCGATGGCCCAATCCTTCGAGGCGCTCTTCCGCGACGAATCGCGGAAGGCTCGCACCTGCGCGAGCGTGTATGCCGCAGGCAAGCCGGCGAGCGTGGCGTTCTCCGGGCGACCCGCGCCATTGGGCAGATGGCAGTAGCCGCACGCGCGCCCGTTCGGGCGTCGGCCGGTCAGCACGCTGGTGGGAGCGCGGGGGTGCTCGTCCGGGAACCAATCGGGGATGTCGAAGGCGTTGCCGATCTGCTTCATGGTGTATGCCCGTGGCGATCCGGGCACATGATGCCAGACGGTGCTATCCGGCTTGGGCACCACCGCTGGTGCCGGCGCACTGGGAATGGCCCACGCGGGCACCGTGAACGGCTTGAGTGGCACGATCGGCGCGGGCTTCGCCGCTTTACTTTGCCCGAGCGCGATGGAAGGAACGAGCAGCAGCGTTAGCGCTCTCACGGACGAATCCCCGTCACGACCGGCAGCACGATCTTGGAGGCCTGCGTCTTGGTGTGGTACACGCGCTGCGTCGCCGCGCGGAAGTCACTCGGCTTGGCTTCGAAGATATTCGGCACAAATGTTTGTGGGTTGCGATCGATGAGCGGGAACCAGCTGCTCTGCACCTGTACCATGACCCGGTGCCCCTTCTTGAACGTGTACGCCTGCGTGTGCAAGTCGACCGTCACCGCCTCCGGTACGTTCGGGGTGAGCGGCGTGGGCTTCTCGAGGCTCTTCCGGAAGCGGGCGCGCGTGACGTCGTTGGCCACCATGAACTGGTAGCCGTTCATCTTGAGGTCCTTCATCCCGGAGTCGGGATAGACATCAATGAGCTTCACGACGTAATCGGCATCGGTGCCCGTCGTGGCCACGTGCAGCGTGACGGTGAGATCGCCGGCGATGGTGAGATCCTCCTGCAGTGTGGGGAGCTCCCAGCTCAGCACGTCGGGCCGATTGTGCACGAAGCGCTGGTCTTCGGTGAGCCACGTGCTCCACGTGGAGCCTGGACCGTACGTCATCTGCACCGGGCGCTGGCGATAGGGCACCGGTTTGGCGGGATCGGAGACATACGCATCGAAGGGGGGCGCACTGGCCGGCGCGGGCTCCCAGCCCAGAGCGCCGCCTTCCCGCATGTAGAGGGCGCGCGGCGACACGGCCTGCTTGGGCGGCCACGCGTCGTAGCGCTTCCACACGTTGCTCCCCGCCTCGAACACCAGCGCTTCCGGCATGCTGACTCGCGGGCCGTCCTTGAGGTGCATCGCGAAGAACGGCGCCATGACGGAGTCGCGGAAGAAGCGTGCCGTGGGCGAACCGAACTGGATGGGACCGAGCGAACTGCCGTCACCGCGCATCCACCCGCCGTGATTCCACGGGCCCACGACGAGGAAGTTCACATTGGTCTGGTCGTGCTTCTCAAGCTCGCGGTAGATGGTGACGGGCCCATAGAAGTCCTCCTGATCCCACCACCCCGCGACGTGCAACGCCGGCACAGTGACCTTATCGAGATAGCCGGCCATCGCCTGCCGCTGCCAGAAGCCATCGAAGTTGGGATGCTGCGCAAAGTCGTTCCACGTCGGGATCGCGCCCTTGAGCAGCTTGTCGTTCACCGTCTTGAGCGAGCCGAGGCGCAGATACCACTCGTAGGTATCGTACGCATCCATGTTGAACTGCTTCACGTCTTTGCCGGACTCCATCATGGTGGCGTACTCGAACCCGTAGCTCAGTCGGAACGCGCCATTGTGATGGAAGTCATCGCCCTTCCACATGTCCGCCGGCGACGCCTGCGGTGACGCGGCCTTGAGCGCCGGGTGCGGATCGAGCATCGCCATGGCCGTCGTCCAGCCGGGATACGACACGCCGGTCATGCCCACACGCCCATTGTTGCTGGGCACGTTTTTGAGCAGCCACTCGATCGTGTCGTAGGCATCGGTGCTTTCATCGATCGCCTTGGGGTCCGCGCGGTTCTGCCGCGGCGGGCGCTGCATGACGAACTGACCTTCGCTCTTGAACTTCCCGCGAATGTCCTGAAAGACATAGATGTAGCCGTTCTCGGCGGGGCCCTGGTTCATGAACCCCCAGCCCGTCGCGACGCTCTGCGGCGTGTTGCCATCCACCCCGTACGGCGTGCGCACGAAGAGGAAGGGGAGAGGCCGCGCGGGTTTGGCGGGCGCGAGAATGCGGGTGTACAGCTTGACGCCATCCCGCATGGGGACCATGGCCTCGGTGAGCTGATAGCCCGAGGACTGCGCGGCCGCCGGGCGCGCGAGGAGAACGGCGGCGAGGAGGATTCTGGAGAGGCGCATGCGATAACATGCGCGCTGCGGAAGGCGCTGACTACCGACCTTTGGATCAGCTGTCGGACGTTGGTCTACGGACCACTATGGACATTCGGAATCGGGATCAGGCTCGGAGGTGGGGGTCGGCTTGCCGGGGGCACCGGCTTGCTGCGCGCCGCAGGTGGTGATCAGACGTCCGAGGCCGTCAGAGCGCCGCCGCCCAGCGACTCAGGTCGTCCCCGAACCGCTCCGCGAACCGGTGGCTCCGGTGGGGGAAGTGGTCGCTCCCTTCATAGAAGTGCATCGAGGCCCCCGGGTTCACGGCGGCCACGCGGGCGGCCTGGTCGGCCAGGAGGGCGGCGCCGTAGCGGTCGTCGGCGTGAATCACCGTGGTGGGGCAGCGGAACGGCTCGAGCGGGTCGAAGCCCCCGAACGCGTCGGAGACGGGCGTCTGCCAGCAGGCGACGTCCTGGCGTTGCAGCGCGGAGGCGTGCGCGGCGATGAGGCGGGACGGGGTGTGGTCGGCAAAAACGCCACCCCACGGATGGGGCGACTGGCCGACCGTCTCCACCCACACGGCGTGGGGCGCGTCCGCCGCGCGGAGGCGGGCAATCGTCCCCTGCAGCAGCGCGAAGCGACGCGGGTAGACCGACCGGGCGAACTCGTCGGGCACGCCGAAGAACCACGCCGGATCGACCAGCAGCGCCGCCTGCACCAGCGGGTGTCCGCGCTGCGCGAGCCGCCCGGCCACGGTGCCGCCGAGCGAGTGACCCACCACCCGTGTCGGTTCCCCCAGCCACGCCAGCGCGGCTTCGGCGTCGCGCACATAGTCGGCCAGATGATAGCGCGCGGCGCGCGCCGAATGGCCGTGCCCGCGGAAGTCGAGTGTGAGCACGCGATGCCGCGGCGCGAGCCCCATCGCCCAGTCGAACCAGGTGTCGCGGGCGTTGCCGATGCCATGCAGGAAGAGCAGCGGCGGGCCACTGGCGTCGCCAAACAGCGAGGCGGCCAACGACAGGTCGCCGCCGGCAATGCTGATGTCGATCATCCTGCTCAGAACAGCAGCGCGTTCGCCAACTGCTGCGCCATGCCCTTGGCATCGGCGTTCGGGTCACCGGTGAGGATCAGGATGACGGTGCGCTGCTCGGGGTAGCGCACCCACGCGGCCTGCTTGCCGTCGGTGGTGCCATAGACCGCGAAGCGCGGCGTGCCGTGGTCGAGATCGCGCGTGAACACGCTCGGCACCGTGTTCGTATCGCGCGCGCCGGGCGCGACGACGAAGCGGCCCTGCTCAAAGCGATAGAGATCGTCCACGCTCCCCTTCCAGACCTTGGCTGTGCTGTCGTATTGCAGCCGCTGCGCGCCGCCGATCGTGAGCACGCGCCGCAGCGCCGCACCGGTGGGCGCGCCATTGAGCGACGCGGCCAGCACGCCGCCCAGACCACCGAGCGGAAAGTTGGGCATCGCCGTTTCCGGCATGTAGCGCCGCTGCGCGGGCACACCGTACGCCGTGTTCACCAGCACCTTCCCGGCGCGCGCCACCACCACCGTCGCACCACCCTTTGTGGCGTTGGTGTACGGCGCAAAGATCTGATCGACCGCGGCCCGCGTGAGCTTCGTGCCATCCGCCGCGCGTGACATCACGCGCCGCGCCCCGAGGTTGTAGCGATCGCCCGGATGCAACGTGAGAAAGGGCCGCCCGGCATCGTTCGCATCGCGTCCGTTGTACACGAACGCCTTGTTGCGCCCGATGATCTCGGCCGTATCGCCCTTCACCACCCACACCGTGCCTTCGTCTTCCGAGATCGCGAGCAGGTCCTTGCGCGTGATCGTGAGCGAGTCGTAGAGGTCGGGGAGACGCTCACGGGCCACGACGTGCTGGTCGATCGCCGTGTTCCTGAGGTACGCGAAGCCCTTCAGGTACTGCGGGTGGTTCATGATGTTGTTGTTGTTCGACGGCGCGCCACGCACGAGATAGTCGCCCTGAATGGACGCGCCGGCGCTGGTGCCGGCGATGACGCCGCCACGCGCAAGCACCGCTTCGAACGCCTGCTGGCTGCGCGTGCCCATGTAGCTGTCCACCAGGCGATAGTGCCGCCCGCCGTCGAACCAGATCCCCTTGGCGTTGGCGATCTTCGCCACGAACGCGGGATCATCGGCTTGCTTGCGATCCTTGGTGTGGTACACGACCACATTCCGGGCGCCCGCATCGCGCAGCATCTTGCCGGCGGTCGTGAGATCGATGGAGTCACCACCGGCGGTGGGCACATCGACAATGAGCGCGTCCGGCCCGCCGGCGGCCGCAATGAACGTGGCCCACGTCTCCGGGCCCTGGGCGCCGCCGCCCACGACCATGATGGTCCCCTTGGCCGGCCCCACTTGCGGCGCACCACCGGGCGACGGCGCATTCGACGGGGTACCGCGCGCGCAGGCGGCAAGTGCACAGACTGGCAGGAGCAGAGCGAGCTGAATTCGCATAGGGCAGCTGGTTGGAGTCGCCCTACGATACGTGTTTCGGGGCGTTCCCGCTGCGTTCTTGGTGCCGCTCTCGTGTTGAACTGAGTGCATCCAAGGCGTCCAAGGAAACCCGAGCCATCCGAGTTGCTTGGGTGGCTTGGATACCTCGGACGACTCGGATGCGATCAGTTCCGCTCACCCCTCGCCGTTCGCGCTCTCAACGATCCAAGCGGAACTGAAACGGCTGCACCACTCGCTGCGGCACCTTGCGGCCGCCGACCTCGGCGGGGAGGAAGCGCATCCCGGCCAACGCGCGCTTTACGGCGGTGGTGAAGAACGCGTGGTCGCTGCGCACGACGGTGAGGCTGTTCAGGTCGGCGCGGCCGAGCGTGTCGACGACGAACTGCACCACCACGAGCCCTTCCACGCCGGCGTCGCGGAGCAGCGACGGATACTCCGGCCCGCGGCCCCCGGGCACGGCTGCCGCCATCCGCTCGACTTCCCACTCATTGTAGACCGCCTCGCCGCCGAGCCCGCGCCCCGTGCCACCGGGGACACCGCCCGGCGCGCCTCCGGGTTGGCGGCGCCCGCCGCGTTCGAAGTCCTCGAGCGCGATGGGCGACCGGGCATAATCGATATTAGGGAGCACCGTGGGGATGTTGATCGGCGGCACCAGCGCCGGGACGGCGATGTCCGGCGCCTGCTGTGCGCGCAGATCACGCAGCGCCTGTTCGCCAATCGGCGGCGATGGTGGTGGCGGTGTCTCGATCGCGGTGATCGTGAGCGGCACTTCCTCGGGCTTCTCGAAGCGCGCCACCGTGGCGTTCGCCGTAGCGCGCACGAGCGCAGCGACGACCAACGTGTGCAACAGAATGGAGACCGCCGTTCCACCAGGGCGTCGCGCGCGGTGCGCGCGCGATTCGGGCAAGTGCTGCAGCATGGATCGCCTCCGGATATGGGTGTGGAGGCAGCATGCAACCGACGGCTTAGGGAGCGGTTAGGCCTTCGTGAACGGCGGCTTTCGCGGGCGTGAGGTGTTGGTGAGGGGCAGGTTAGGGGAAGATGAAGGTGGTTGGGATTTCCTTTGAGAACTGAGAGCTGAGCCTTGGGCATCGAGATACGAGATCGGAGACGTGAGTCTCACCACTCCTCGCTCGCTGCTCACGGCTCGGCTCTCGGTTCTCAGAGACGACCCCAACCCACCACCTCAGCCCAGCGCCGCCATCCCCTTGCGTGCTTCCGCCTCCCGGATCGCCCGCTGCGCGATGCGGGTGATCGTCACCGTCAGCATCACCGTCGCGGCGATGCCGAGTCCGAGGAGCCAGGTGGGCTTCTCGGCGCCCGTCTGCACGCCGGCATGGCCGAAGGCGGCGAAGGCGAACATGGTGGGGATCATGCCGAACATGGCGAGCACGAAGTCGCGGAGCCGCACGGTCGTGACGCCCAGCGCGTAGTTCGTGAGCACGAAGGGCGCCATCCCCGACAGGCGAATGAGGAACATCAGCTTGAGCCCGTCCTCGCCGATCACGCGGTCGATCACGGTGAGGGTGGCGTTGCGCTGGACTTGCTGCGCCACGCGCTCCCGCAGGATGGTGCGGCCGAGGGTGAAGGCGATCACGGCGCCGATCGTGGAGCCAATGAAGACGAGGATCGTCCCCTGCAGGACCCCGAACACCGCGCCGCCGGCCATGGTGAGCAGAAAGGCCGGCATCATGCAGATCGTTACCAGGACGTAGCCCAGCACGAACGCGATGGGGGCAAAGGCGCCGAGGCTGTGGACCCACGCCGAGAAGCCGGGCAGGTAGGGCGACGCCAATTGGCCCACCCCGACACCGAGGGCGATGGGGAGGGCAAGGCTGGCCAGCTTGGCCACCGTGGTGAGCTGCTCGCGAAGGGTCCGGGCCATGACGCAATATAGACGCATGACTCCTTCTCCCATTTCAGCACCCCGGCGGCGTCTGGGCCGTGTCGTGGCCCTGGCCGGAACCGCCGTGCTGCTCGCGGCCTGCGCCGACCGCACCGCCAAGACGGTCACGCTCGCCATCGTGAACGGCCATGTCTGGACCGGCGACAGTGCCAAGCCGTGGGCCGAGGCCGTCGCGGTCGCGGACCACGAGATCGTGGCCGTGGGCACGAGCGACGAGATCCGCCGAATGACCGGCGAAGCCCGTGTGATCGATGCGGCGGGCGCCATGGTCACGCCCGGCTTCATCGATAGTCACGTGCATTTCCTCGATGGCGGTTTCGCGCTGGCCTCGGTCAAGCTGCGCGACGCCAAGACCAAGGAGGAATTCATCCGGCGCATTGCCGAGTTCGCGAAGACCGCCCCCGCGGGCGCGTGGATCCGCAACGGCGACTGGGATCACACCAACTGGGGCGGCGAACTCCCGACGCACGAGTGGATCGATTCGGTGACGCCCAACAATCCGGTGTGGATCAATCGCCTGGATGGGCACATGAATCTGGCGAATGCGCTGGCGCTGGCGGCCGCGCATGTCGATCGCACGACCAAGGACGTGGCCGGCGGCACCATCGTGCGCGACGCGAAGGGCAACCCCACGGGGGTGCTCAAGGACAACGCGATGAGCCTGGTGGACGCCGTGCAGCCGCCGCGCTCGGACGCGGAGGCCGATGTCGCCCTCGACTCGGCGATGCACTATGTCGCCTCGAATGGCGTGACGAGTGTGCATCACATGGGTGAGATGGCGCACCACGCCATCTTCCGTCGGGCCGCATCGGCGAACCGGCTGATCACGCGCATCGTGGCCCAGGTGCCGCTCGCGCAATGGGCCGCACTGCGCGATACCGTGAAGGCGCGCGGCAACGGCGACAGCTGGCTGCGCATCGGTGGGCTCAAGGGTTTCGTGGATGGTTCGCTCGGCTCGCACACGGCCGCCATGCTCGCCCCCTTCAGCGACGCGCCGCAGGATACCGGCCTCTTCGTGACGCCGCCCGACAGTCTGTATGCGTGGACGAAGGCTGCCGATGCCGCTGGGCTGCAGGTGATGGTGCACGCAATCGGCGACCGCGCCATTCGCACGCAGCTCGACATCTTCGACCGCGTGACGAAGGAGAACGGCCCGCGCGACCGTCGCTTTCGCATTGAGCACGCGCAGCACATCGCGCCCGAGGATATCGCCCGCTTCGCGCAGATCGGGGTGATTGCCAGCATGCAGCCGTACCATGCGGCCGACGACGGCCGCTGGGCTGATCGCGTCATCGGCGCCGATCGCGCGAAGGGCTCGTACGCATGGAAGTCGCTGCTCGATGCCAAGGCGGCGCTCGCCTTCGGCAGTGACTGGTTCGTGGCGCCGCCCACCCCGCTCGAAGGGATCAAGGCGGCGATGACGCGCCGAACCCTCGACGGCGCGAACCCCGGTGGCTGGGTGCCCGAGCAGCGCATCACGCTGGAGCAGGCGCTCACCGCCTACACGAAGGGCTCCGCCTACGCCGGATTCCAGGACACGCAACTCGGCATCATCGCGCCGGGTCGCCTCGCGGACCTCGTGGTGCTCGATCGCGACCTGTCGACGAGCAAGGCGGAGGAGATCGATCAGGCGCGGGTGCGGGTGACGATCGTGGGGGGGAAAGTCGTGTTTGAGCGGAAGTGATTGGGTTGCCTTGAGAGGCGAGAGGCGAGTCGGAGTGGGAGTGTGAGAGGGAAGTGGAAGGGGCCGGTCGACTGTCGTCGCCCGGCCCCTCGTCACTCACGGCTCAAGGCTCCAACTCCTACTCGCCTCTCGCCTCTCAATCGAAACAGACGCCTTCCTTACATCGCCTTCTTGGGCTTCTCAAACCCACCATCCAGCGCATTGAGGAACAGCTTGTACGTCCCATGCGGCTGCGACCGGAACAGGATTTCAGGCCCGAACATCCAGAGCGTGCCCTTACCGATGGTGGCTTCGGCCATCGCGGTGCCGCCCTCGAGCAGGTCCTGACCCCAGGCCCAGCCGGAGCGGAGCGGCGTCTTATTGTCGAAGGTGGCGAGCGCGCGAACGCCCTTGGCTGCCGCATCGGGGCCGAGCTTCATGACCGGGCTCGCATCGAACATCACGACCGGGCGCGGGTTCATGCCGGTGGCGATCGTGGCACTCGTGTCGAGCTTCACTTCGAGCAGCGAACCGGGGATGTAGTACTTCTCGCCCGGATACGCGCGGCCGTTGGCGTCGGCCATGTAGTTGTCGATCGGGAGCCCCATCGCCTTGCCGAGGCCGATCGACGAACCGATCGCGACCACGCGACCACCCGCTTCCACGAACGCCTTCACGGCCGGCACCGACTTCTCGGCGCTCACGCGACCGATCTGCTTGCGCAGCTCCGCCGGGATGAGCGTGGTGTCGGGCGAACCGCCGAAGCCCGCACCCGGACCGGCGCGATCGGTGAACATGCCGTCGGTGAACACCAGCACGTCGTACTTCGCCTTCAGGTTGCCGGCGTCGAGCTCCTGCGGGTACACGACCGTGAACGGATACTCGAACTTCTCGAGGATCAGACGCGTCCAGCCGCTCGGCATGTTGCCGCCGTACCGATCAACGAGGCCGATGCGCAGCGGCTGCACTGGCTGCGCCGTGCCCGGCTTGCTGTTGGCCGCCGCGAAGTTCACGCCGAGGTCCTTGGCGGCCTGCGCGACCACTGCGTCACCCTTGCCACCCGCGGGGATGAACCAGGTGCCGGCGGGCCATGTCGTGCTGCCATCCTTGAAGCCGGTCGGCACACGCGACGCCTTCACGTTCACCTTGGCGAGACGATTGGCCACCGTGGCCGCGTCGTTCACTTCGGGGTGGATGTAGTACCCGGCCTTGCCCTTGGCCACGGTGCCCGCGACCATCGGCGTGATCCCCTTCACGTCTTCGAATGGGCCATTCAGGCCGTCGAGCACGCGCTCGAACTTCACGTCCATCTGGTAGGCGAGCGTCCAGCCGGCGTTGTCGTACGGCGGGATCGGCGGACCACCCGGATAGCGGAAGTCATTCGGGTGATCCTGCGGCTCGAACATGTCGAGCACATGCGCACGGAACGCCTGGCCGGTGGGCACCACCCACGAGCCAGCGGGAAACTGCTTGCCGTTCGCGGTGAACGCAGCGGTCGCACGCTGCACCTTGATGCCCGAGTACTGCAGGGCGCGAATGAACTTGGTCGCCGTGGCGAAGTCGTTCTGTGCACTGCTCAGGATGTACGCGCGCGGATCGCGGTTCTCCGGCTTGCGCAGTTCCGCCATGTAGCGGTCGTTGGCGACCGCGCTGGCAATGTTCACCGGGCCACCGCCACCGCGACGGCCACCCGCGGCGGCTTCACCCTGCGCGGCGCCACGGTCGGCGGTGATCTTCGCGATCATCGCGTCCACCCGCTTGGGCGAGATCGTCCAGTTGTCCTTCTGGCCGGCCTTGATGGCATCGGTCGCCATCACCCAGCGGTTGAACAGAAACTCTTCGCGGTAGCGCGACGCCATGTCGAGGAACGCGTAGTTCGCCGACACCGAGTAGTCGATGGACTGGCGGAAGTGCCATTCCTGCGGCTCCACCGGCAGCGGCAGCCCTGCCGAGCGGAGCTGACGCTCCGGCACCAGCGAGACGCGCATCGGCGTCGGGTTGCCGATCGTTTCGGTGAGGATGCCGATCATGTTGTGGAAGTAGCCCACCGTGCGCAGCCCGCCGTTCCACCACGTGCTGTAGTTCGAGCCGGCGCGGAAGGTGAGCCCCGGCTTGTGCTCGAGCACGAAGCGATGGTTGAGCGCGGCGCCGACGAGATCGAGCCCCGTGATCATGGCCGGGTGGAACCAGTAGTTGGCCGGATCGCGATACGGCGGCGCGGCCATCACCGTGCCGGTCGGGCCGGTCTGGTGATGATTGTACATGATCTGCGGATGCCAGTCGATGAACATCGCCTTCGACATGTTCTGCGTCTCGGCGAGGGCATTCATGTACGCGTCACGGTTGTTGTCGTGCCCGGCGTACTTCTCGTAGAGCCGCGGAATGTTCATGTTGCGGCGCTTCGGATCCTGCTCCTGCATGTACCAGTTCGAGACGAGCTCCATGCCGTCCGGATTGGCGTGCACCATGAGGATGATGCAATCGTCCAGAATGCGCTTGGTTTCGTCGTCGTTACGGCTGTTGAGCTGCCAGAACGATTCGATGAGCTGCTGCGCGCCAAGCACTTCGGTTGCGTGCAGCCCGCCGTCGATCCAGAAGACCACCTTGCCTTCCTTGGCGAGGCGCGCGGCTTCCGCCGAGTCGATGCCCTCGCCGAGCGCGAGCTTGCGCGAGATCTCCTTGTACTTCGCGAGATTCTTGAGATTCTCAGGGCTCGAGACGATCGCCATGATCTGCGGCCGCCCCTCTTCCGTGCGCCCGATCGTATCGAGCTTCACACGGGGGCTCTGCTTGGCGATGGTGACGAAGTACTCGTGGAGCTTGGTGTAGTTGGGGAGCTGGTAGTCGGCGCCGATGTCATGGCCGAAGAACTCCTTCGGTGACGTCAGGCGCTGCGCTTGGAGCGCAAACGGCGTGGCGGCGGCGAACAGAATCGCAGCAGACAGCCGGGTAGCACGACCGAGGCGTGGCATGCGGGGGACTGGTGGATGTGGCAGGGGACGAGCCGCGGAGGGGTCGCCCGGAATGCCCGGAGGGGCCGGGACACCGAGCATACGATGGGCGCAGGGGGGGCGTTGGGCCAGAGCGGCGGACACCCCAGGGAGCGCCTGTATTGTCTGGCCCCCGCTGGGGTATGAGCTTTCCCGAACCCGGCCCGGTGGCCGGTTCCCGTCCCGAACCCGGAGTGTTCTCAATGCAGCGTTTCTGCACCGGCGCCCTGATGGGCGCCCTCTTAATGGCGGCGCCGCTCGCGGCCCAGAAGCCGGCGCCCAAGGACACGGCCAAGAGTGGCATGGCCGGTATGGCTGGCATGGATCACAGCAAGATGGGCGGCATGGATCACGCCGCCATGCACGAGCAGATGATGAAGGGGCAGAAGGGGGAGAGCTGGAAGGAGCTCGACGCCTACCACCAGCTCATGATGGCCACCTGGCACCCCGCCAAGGACAGCAGCAACCTGGCGCCGTTCCGCGCCAAGGCGGCTGAGATGGTCGCGGCCGCCAAGACGGTCGCCGCCTCGAAGGCGCCGGCCTCGTGCGGCGGGAAGGCGGAAATCGCCGCCGCCCAGAAGGCGCTCCCGGCCGAGACGGAAAAGGCCGCCGCGCTGGCCGCAGGCAAGACGTCCGATGCCGACCTCAAGGCGGCCCTCAAGGCGCTCCACGACAAGTTCGAAGTCCTGGAAATGGGGTGCGGCGGCATGGATATGAAGGGAATGGCCCCGAAGAAGTAAGATTTCGGGATCCAGTCCAGACCGGCCAGCGTTGGTGGGGCATGAACCCCGCCAACCTGGCTGTTCCGCCAGCGGCCGCGCCTGCCCCGGTCGCCCCTCCGCAGCTCGAAGTGCCCACGGTGCTCACCCTTGGTGAGCCCAGTGCCCGCGAAATCGGCACGCTGGTGACGGTCCTGTTGCGCGCGGCCGGGGTTGGTGCCGCGTTTGCCAGTCGGGCCGAGGATATGCGCGATCTGATGCAGGATCGCGAGGTCGGCGCGCTGGTCTTCAAGCTCTCGGCCGATGCGATCGCCTCGTATGAGATGCCGGTCACCCGTGCCGACGTCGTGGTGATGGCCAGCGTGCCGACCGATGATGTCGATGCCCTGCTCGTCGCGGCGCACACGGTCGGACCGAATGGCCGGCTGGTGCTCAACGCCGATGTGCCGGCGCTGGTGAGCTTCGCGCGGCTGCTTGATACGCCAGTGATCTGGTACAGCGCCAATCCCGAAAACGGCGCGGTACTCGATGGGGTGGCGTCATGGGGCGATGGCGCGACGATCGCCGACGGCCGCCTGATGGTCGCGCGCGACAGTGCGTGGTGTGACGCGGGGAGTGTGGCCAAGCTGCCGCCGCACATGGCACCGCAAACCGCCCTCGCTGCCGCGCTCGCGGCCATGTGCGTGGGCGTGCCGCTCGCGAAGGTCGTGGCGGCGCTGCCGGCGTAAGCCGCCAGCCGGTCGCCACGACGCCGCTCGACTACTCGAAGGTCCCGCGCACCACGGGCTCGCCGTTCTCGACGAGCCAGCGTCCGCGCGCCATCACGGCGCGGATCTGCAACGCCGCATCGAGCACGAGGAAATCCGCGTCCGCGCCCTCGGCGATGCGCCCCTTGCGCGGCAGTCGCAACAGCGACGCGGGCGTCTGCGTGAAGGCCGGCAGCACCGCGTCCAGCGGCAGACCGGCCGCCACACACGTCTGCACCGCCTGCCAGAGCCCGAACGCATTGCCCACGCCCATGCGGTCCACGCGGCCATCGGCGTCGAAGTGCGGCAGGCAGCCGCCACTATCGCTGCTCACGGTGAGCCGCTCGATGGGGAGGCCGGCGTCCACGTAGCGCCGAATGGCCTCGGCGGCGGTCCAGCCGTCTTCGTCGGGGCCCACATCGAAGGCACTCAGGTCAATCGTCACGCCCTGACGCGCCAGCTCCAACGCCTCGTCGAACAGCGCGCGGCGGCGATTCACGTGCGTCGGATGAAAGACACGCGGCGGCAGCTCACTCACTTCGAGCGCCTCGCGCACGAGCGCCAGGCCGCGCGGGCCGTCGCCCAGATGCAGGTGCAGCACGCCCGCCTTGCCCGTCATCAGGCCGCCCACGTGCGCCTCGGCGGCGACCCGCAGCAGTTCATCGAGTGTCGGCTGGCTCGAGCGGTGGTCACTGATCGCCACCTCCCCGACGCCGATGATGCGATCGATGAGCGTAATGTCGCCGCGCACGCTGCCGGTGATGGTCGCTGGGGGCAGGTGGTACCCGCCGCAGTGGCACCAGGCGGACAGCCCTTCGGCCTCCAGGCCGCGGGCCGCCGTCACCAGATCGGCCACCGAGCGCGTGATCGAGTCGGTGCCCAACACCCCCACGACCGAGGTGACACCGGCCCGGGTGTATTGCGTGAGCGTGGGCGCCGGCACGCGCGTCTGGGGGCCGGCCTCACCGCCGCCGCCGGTCAGGTGCGCGTGCCCGTCGACCAGCCCGGGGGTCACGGTGGCGCCGTCGAGGTCCACCACGGTGCAGGGGACACCGACGAGTGTTGGACGCTCAGCGAAGACGCCAACCACGCGCTCGCCGCTCACCAGCAGATGTCGTACGCCGAGCGGCTCCGGCGCAAAAACTCGTGCATTGGAAAGAAGCAGCATGCGAAGACGTTAGTCGGGCGCGCCTGAAACCGTTAGCTTTCGGTGGAGTCCGAACCCTTTCCCCACTCGCATGCGCGGCTGGATCATCCCCATCGGCGGCAAGCTCTTCACGTCGGACATCCTCGACCAGTTTGTGCGACTGGCCGGTGGGTCCGCCGCCCGAATCGTCATCATCCCCACCGCGTCGAATGAACCGGACATGGGGGTGTACTACGAGCGGGTTTTCGCGCGGCACGGCGTGCGCTCGGCGCATGCGCTGAATCTGCAGCACCGCTCCGATTGCGATGACGCCGACTGGCTCGCGCGGCTGGGCGACGCGACGGGGGTCTTTCTCACCGGCGGTAATCAGCTCAAGCTCTCGAGCATTCTGGGCGGCACGCCGGTGGCCAAGCTCCTGCGCATCCGCAACGCCGAAGGGGTCCCGGTGGCTGGCACGAGTGCCGGGGCGGCGTATCTCAGCGAACACATGATCGCGTGGGGCGACGAAGGCGCCAAGCCGCGCGTGGGTATGGTGTCGCTGTGCGCGGGGCTGGGGCTCACCAACCGCATCATCGTCGATCAGCACTTTCGGCAGCGCGATCGCCTGGGGCGGCTGCTGACGGCCATCGCCTACAATCCGTTCTGTGTGGGACTGGGCGTGGATGAAGACACGGCCGCCTTCATCGGCCCGGATGAGACCTGCCATGTCGTGGGCACCGGGGCCGTCACCATCGTCGATCCGAGTCAGCTCGCGTACAGCTCGGTGGCGGTGGCCCAGCCGGGTGAGCACATCGACGTTGAAGGGGTGCAGCTCCATCTGCTGACCGCCGGCGCCACGTTCAACCTGCATACCCGCCACGCGGAGCACGCGGTGCGTTCCATGATCCTGTCCGAGGTGTAACGCATGCGCGTCCTGGAATCGAATGTGTTCGTGGGGCCGAGTCACTACGCCCACTTCCCGGTGATTCGCCTGGTCGTGGATCTTGGCGAGCTCGAAGCCTGGCCCACCGCGCGACTCGGCGCCTCCTTCATCGACGGCCTGCTTGCTGCGCTGCCCGGACTCGCCGAGCATGGATGCTCGTACGGTGAGCCGGGCGGATTCATTCGGCGCATGCGTGAAGGCGAGGGCACCTGGTTGGGGCACGTGCTCGAACACGTCGCGATCGAGCTGCAGAATGCCGCCGGCGGGCACGTCACCTTCGGTAAGACGCGCGAAACGACGCAGTCGGGCGTCTACGACGTGGTGTTCGAGTACGAGCAGGAAGATGTCGGACTCGAAGCGGCCGACGCGGCGCTGGAGCTGCTGCGCTTCCTGCTTCCCGAGGCGCTGCGGGGCGGAGCCGACATGGCGTCGTTCGACCTGCAGGAGCATCTGTCGGCGTTCATCCGCTTTGCGCAGCGTCGCGCGCTGGGACCGAGCACCGCGAGCCTCGTGCGCGCAGCGGAAGCGCAGGGCATCCCGTGGTTGCGTCTCAACGAGCAGAGCCTCATCCAGCTCGGCTACGGCTGCCGACAGCAGCGTATTCAGGCCACGATCACCGGCCGCACGCCGCACATCGCCGTCGAACTGGCGAGCGACAAGGAAGAAACGAATCGCATTCTCGCGCGCCTCGGCCTGCCGGTGCCGAAGCAGCGGCTGGTCCAAACGGCTGAGCGTGCCGTGGCGGCCGCCGAGCGCATCGGGTATCCCGTGGTGACGAAGCCGTACAACGGCAATCACGGGCGTGGCGTGTCGGTCGGGTTGACCACGAGCGACGAGGTGCAGGCCGGCTTTGCGCGTGCGCAGGAGATCTCGCGCAGCGTGATCGTCGAAAGCTTCATCACCGGCCACGATCACCGGCTGCTCGTGGTGAATGGCGAGCTCGTGGCCGCCAGCAAGCGCGAGCCGGGCAAGGTCACCGGCGATGGCGTGCACACGATCGAAGAGTTGGTGGCGATCACCAACCTGGATCCCCGCCGCGGGATCGGGCATGAGAAGGTACTGACGCAGCTGGAGCTCGACGAGCAGGCGCTCACCCTGCTCGCCAAGCGCGGCCTGACGCCCGCGAGTGTGCCGGGGGCCGGTGAGGATGTGCACCTCCGGCTCACCGCCAATCTCTCGACCGGCGGCACCGCGGTGGACGTGACCGATGTCATTCACCCCGACAATGCCGAGATGGCGGTGCGGGCGATTCAGGCGATCGGGCTCGACGTGGGCGGCGTGGATTTTCTCTCCCCCGACATCACGCAGAGCTACAAGGACATCGGTGGCGCCATCTGCGAAGTGAATGCCGCACCCGGGTTCCGCATGCACATGGCGCCCTCGGAGGGGAAGCCGCGGGATGTTGCCGCCGCGGTGATCGACATGCTCTTCCCCGATCGCGCGCCCAGCACGATCCCGATTGCGGCGATCACCGGCACCAACGGCAAGACCACCACGTCGCGCCTGCTCGCGCACATCCACAAGCTCGCCGGGCATCGCGTGGGGCTCACCACCACCGACGGCATCTACATCGACGGCCAGCGCACCGTCGAGGGCGACATGACCGGCCCGACCAGCGCGCGCATCGTGCTGTCGGATCCGCAGGTCGAAGTGGCGGTGCTGGAGACGGCGCGTGGTGGGTTGCTGCGCGCCGGCATGGCAATGCGCCATGTGGATGTCGCGTGCGTGCTGAACGTCCAGCCGGACCACCTCGGGCAGAGGGGCATCGAGTCGCTCGAGCAGCTCGCCGAAGTGAAGCGCACCGTGGTGGAGATCGCGACCGATACGGCCGTCCTCAACGCCGACGATCCGCTCACGTTGCGCATGGCGGCGTCCACCAAGGCCCAGCATCTCTGCTATGTGACGATGGACCCGGCGCACGAGCTGGTGCGCGCACACATTCGGGCCGGCGGCCGCGCGATAGCCCTCGAGGCCGGCATCAACGGGCAGATGATCACGATCTACGATCGTGAAAAGCACATTCCGCTGCTCTGGACCCACCTCATTCCGGCCACGCTTGAAGGGCGCGCGACCTTCAATGTACAGAACGCGATGTTCGCGGCGGCGATGGCCTACGCCATGGGCGTGCGCCTCGAGGATATCCGCCACGGCCTGCGCACCTTCGACACCTCGTTCTTCCAGGCGCCGGGCCGCCTGAACGTGTACGACGAGCATCCGTTCAAGGTGCTCTTCGATTACGGACACAATGCGCATGCCGTCGGTGCGCTCTGCGAACTCGTGAACCGCATGCGCCCGGCTGGTCGGCGCCTGTGCGTCCTGTCGGCGCCCGGCGACCGTCGCGATGAGGATATTCTCGCCATCGCCCGCGTGGCAGCCGAGGCGGGCTTCGATCACTACATCTGCCGCCGGGACGATCCCACGCGCGGGCGTGGGGAGGACGAAGTCCCGCGCATGCTCGTGGAGGGGCTGCGCGCCAACGGCATCGGCGCGGAGCAGATCACGATGATCGTCGATGAGCAGGAGGCGATCACCGCGGCATTGCGCATGGCCCAGCCCGGTGATCTGCTCCTCATCTTTGCCGACGCCCTGGCGCGTGGCTGGAAGCAGATCGTGAACTTCCGTCCCGACATGTCGGCATCACCGCCACCGGTGGTGCGTGCGGCGCGGGCCGTGCCACGCGCGACCGTGCAGGAGGAGGCACCCGCCGAAGATCACGAACCGGCGCGTCCGCATCCCGTGCCGTCGCGCCCGGCGCCCCGTTGGCAGGATCGCGGTGATGACTTTGTGGTGCTGACGGATCGGCGGGGCGTGATCCTTGCGCCGGAGCAGAGCGACTGACGCGGGAGCCTGACGCTGGAGCGTGGTGCATGACGGGGCGTCGAGCGATCGACACGCGCGCATGACCGAGAGCTATCCGTCGCCGGCCATCCTGGCGTCGCGACGCCTGCTGGGCCCCAACTGGTATGCGGCCGAGGCCGGTGCGTTGTTGGAGCTGCGCGTGGCCGATGCGGCCGCGCGCGATGCGCTCGCCCGATGGCCCGAAACCCTCCGCCGCTTCATCGGCGCCCTGGGGTGGCCCACCGGCATCGTGCTCGTGCGTGAGGTTGGCGCGAAGGAGGCGCACGCCTTCTGTTCCGCGCCGCTCGACGGCCTGATGACGGCGACCACGGTTGCCGAGCAGGCGTGGGTGCTCGCGGAAGGCACCGCCGCGGAGGATGAGGCGGCGGTGATCGCGGGTCTGCAACAGGCGTATCGCGAGGAGCAGCAGCACCTCGCGGCGGCCTCACAGTTGGTGCTGGCCGCCCGTGCGCGTGGCTTCTCCGCGCGCATGGATGACGACGTGGTGACGATCGGGAGTGGTCGCGGCGCGCGATCGTGGCCACTGGTGGATGCCCCGCGCGTCGAGGCCGTGGTGTGGCGTGCGATTGCGGATGTCCCGACGGCGCTCGTCACCGGGAGTAACGGCAAGACCACGACGACGCGCCTGGTCGCCGCGATGCTGCGTGCCGCCGGGCATGCGGTGGGGTGGAGCAGCAGCGATGGCGCCTTCGTGGAGAGTGTCGACGGTCGAACCACGCTTGAGGCCGGCGATCTGACAGGACCCGCCGGCGCGCGACAGGTGCTGGCGGATGCGCGCGTGAGTGCGGCCGTGCTCGAGACCGCCCGTGGCGGTCTGCTGCGACGTGGGTTGGTCGCCGATCGCGCCGACGCGGCGGTGATCACCAACATCTCACTGGATCACCTGGGCGACTACGGCGTCCAGTCGCTGCGGGATCTCGCCGACGTCAAGTCCACGGTGGCGTACGCGCTCTCGGCGACCGGGCGACTCATTCTGAACGCCGACGATGAGACGCTACGCGCGCTCGCGACATCAGGGCGATTGCCTGCGCAGGTGCCGGTGGTGTGGTTCAGCATGGATGCCACCTCCGACCTGGTACAGGCGGGCGTCGACGCGTTCGGTGACGGCGCCGTGGCCATCGACGGGCACCTGCTGGTGGCCCACGACGGCATCTGGAGTGATGTCGGGCATCTGCGCGACATGCCGCTCACGCTCGACGGCGGGGCCGGGCACAACATCGCCAATCTGCTGGCGAGCACACTCACGGCGGCGGTGCTGCAGGCGCCGCTCGACGCCCTGCATCGCGTCGCGCACACCTTTGGCACCGATCCCCTCGACAACGCGGGGCGACTGTACCGCCAGCAGGTCGGCGGCGTCAGCATTGTGACCGACTACGCGCACAATCCAGCGGGGCTGCGGGCGCTCCTCCAGACGGTGCGCACGTGGCCCGCGACGCGACGCCTGCTGGTGTTGGGACAGGCGGGCGACCGTGATGATGCGCAGCTCACGGAGCTTGCCCAGGCGGCGCTCGACGGCCCGCCGTTCGATTGCATCATCGTGAAGGAGATGGTGCACGCCTTGCGCGGCCGCGCGTTCGGCGAGGTCTCTCGGGTGCTGACGACCGCGTTGCGCGAGCGAGGGGGCGCGGTGCTCGACATTCGCCAGGCGCCCAGCGAGTGGCAGGCGGTGCGCGACGCGCTGACGTGGGCGCGGTCGGGGGATCTGCTGGTCTTACCCACGCATATCAGCAAGCGTGAGGTGCGTGAACTGCTGGCCACGTTGCAGGCGACGGGCTGGTCGGCGGGCGATCCGCTCCCTCCGGACGCCAGCGGCGGTCAGCACAACCCCTACAACCGCCCCTCGAACATCTGAATTGACCGCCCGACGTTCCGGCCCCATCGTGGTGGCGCGTGCCATGCAGTGCGCCCATCCCACCGGAGGTCTCATGCGTCGACTCGTGCTCGGCCTCGCCATCGTGGCGAGCTGTGCCATCCCCACGCTGCTGGTCGCTCAGGCCAAGCCCGCCGCACCCGCCAAGGCCCCGCCCGCGCCGGCGCCGGTGCAGAAGATTGATCTCGTGACCGTGAGCGGCATCGACTACGCCTTCGCGCTGCCGCAGGTCCTGAGCGCCGGCACGATCACGTTCAATCTCGTGAACAACGGCGAGGACGTGCACGCGATGACGTTGTTACAGCTGCCGGACAATCACACCATGCGCGACTTCCTCGATACCTATCATCGTGGCGGGATCATCCCCGCGTGGATGACGACGCTCGGGCAGACGTCGACGATTGCGCCCAAGCAGGAAGCTTTCCTCACCGCACGGCTCAAGCCGGGTAAGTATGTGCTCGCCTGCCTGATCCCGACGCGCGATGGTCGGGCGCACACGGAAAAGGGGATGGTCCAGTCATTCTCGGTGAAGTAACCGCACGCGCATGCAAAAAACGGCGGGGTCTGGCTTGCCAGACCCCGCCGTTCTGTATGCCGGCGCTGCGACTACATCGCGATCTTCTTGAGCTGCAGCTTCTTGGCCTGCTCGCGCAGGTGTTCATCCATCTTGAGGCGCGGAATGCCGTTCTTGAGCCACTCCGGTGCCGGCTGCGCCTTGAGATATGTGTCCCAGTATTCGATGAGGCGCTGGCTGTAGTCCTTGCGGTTGCGGAGCTGCGCGAGGCCGTGATTCTCGCCCACGTACTCGAGCAGGATCACATCCTTGTTCAGCTGGCGCAGCGTGTTGTAGTAGGTGATGCCCTGGTTGAAGTCCACCGCGCCGTCCTTGTCGTCGTGCAGGATGATCAGCGGTGTCTTCACCTTGTCGGCAAAGCGGTTGGGGGAATTGCGCTCGTAGGCGTCCTTGTTCTCGAGGAAGTTCCCCTTGAAGCGCCCCTGCGAGCTCTGGAAGATTCCCTGATTCGCGCCGCCGGTGTTCCAGTAGACCGAGCTGTACATGCTCACCATGTCGGTGAGCGGGGCGCCGGCCACGGCACTCTTGAAGATGTTGGTCTGCGTGACGAGGAAGCTGGTCTGGTAACCGCCCCACGAGTGGCCGTGCAGCCCCACGTTGGCCGAATCCACGATGCCGGTCTTGATGGCGGCCTTCACGGCCGGGACCACGCTCCACACGGCGCTCATCCCCGGATCGTTGATCTTGTACACGATGTCGGGGAGGAACACGGCGTAGCCACGCGAGGTGTGCACGCCGATCAGGGCATTCGGTGAGCTCGAGAAGGTCGGGGAGTAGAAGCTGTTGAGTGCATCCGACTGCAGTTCGTAGATGAACGTGAGCGTCGGATACGTCTTCCCTTCCTGATACCCCGCGGGCAGGTACAGCACGCCCTGCAGCGAGTCGCCCTTTTCGGTGACGTAGTCCACCAGCCGGGAGCCGGGGCTCCAGGCCACGCCGTTCATGTTGGGGTTGGCATCGGAGAGGCGCACCGAGTCGGCCAGCGCGTTGTTTGCGAACGCCACGCGCCAGTAATCGGGGAAGCGCGCCGACGTCTGGATGGACGCCACCCACACCTCGGCATCCTTTGCCTTCATGGGCGCGATGCGCGTGTCGCGCCAGCCGCTGACGGCCACCACGCCACCCTTGACGCCATCGACACGCACCATCGCTTCCTTCTTGGTGCGGGCCTGCATGGCCATCACGTACATCGGCTTGGTGAGATCGATGGCGCGCTCGCGCGGGTCGAAGCCCACGCGCCGCTGGTAGCGGATGCGCTTGGCCTTGCCGTCGCTGGTGAGGTTGAGGTACGACCCGCCGGCGAGCCCGACCCGCCAGATGTCATAGTTGTCCTGCAGCAACACCGACTTGCCATCCTTGCTGAAGCCGATGACCTGCGTGGGCGGCCGGTCGACATTGTGGTCGTCTTCGGTGTCGACAAAGCTCACCGGTGCGGCCTTGGTGATGTTCGTCGTCACCTTGGTGGCGACGTCGTACGCCTGCCAGTGGCCGTCATCCCAGAAGAGCACCGTGCGCCCGTCGGGCGAGAGCTGCGAGACCGAGTGCGCCTCTTTCTTGACCAGCGTCTTCTCGCCGGTGCGCGCGTCAATCACGTACACATCGCGGCGCTGAATGCCGTCCACGCTCGTCTGGCGTTCGTACGGCGAGACATCCGTGCCCAGAAGCTTGCTGTCACGGCCGGCGAAGGTGGCGGTGCGCACCTTGTCGTCGGTGAGCTGGACCACCTGCTGCGTGGCCGGGAAGTAGGTCGCGAGGAAGGAGAAGCCCTTGTCGGCCTGCTCCTGCACGAGCTGCATGCTCTGGAGACGCGGGTCCTTGTGGTGCCACAGAATGAGCGTGGGCTTTTCGTCGTCTTCGAGCAGTTCGCTCTTCGGCACTGGCGGCGTGGCGACGCGCAGGCCAATCACCAGGCCATCGAGCGACTCCATCCACCGCGGCGCGCGGTCGGGGCTGACTTCCATCCCGGTGGGAAGCGTGGCCTTGCCACCGAGTCCGACCTGCACCTGCTGCATCGCCGGCGTGGCGACCTTGCTGACGCCAATTGCGGCCCACGTGGTGTCGGTGCCGGCGCTATCGGCGGTGCCCTTGAGGAACGCGAACGCATCGAGCGAATCGCTCCACGCGAGGCGACGGTAGAGCGCCTTGCTGGCGTCGATCACCTTCACCGTGCCGTTGGCGAGGTCACGCAACTGCACGCCGTTGCCGGCCATCTCGCGCGCATCGATCGCGTACGCGAGCCAGCGACCCTTTTCGTCGAACGCGAAGTCGGCGACGTTGCCGACATTGAACACATTGGACGTGCCGAGCTCGTAGAGGAGCATGTCGGTGCCATCCACGCGGCCGCCGCCACCGCCGAGCGGATTGCCGCCCATCCCCGGCGCACCGGGCTGCGGGCCGCCAGCACCACCGCCGCCGCCACCACCACCGGGGGCGTCAGCGCCATAGAGCTGCAGGCCGAGGAACTTGGGGCTCTCGCCGCCGAAGGCGATGCGACGCACCCGCTCGAACTCGCGCTGCTCTCCGGTGGCGAGGTTCACCACCAGCGCCTTGCTCTGCACGGGGCGGCGCTGCTGCCGCATCCGCTTCTGCTCGGCGCTCTTGGGATAGACCAGCATGGCGACCCACTTGCCGTCGCCGGACAGGATCAGCCCACCACCACCGCCACCGCCCGGGCCACCACCGGCGGCGGGCGCCTCGCCGATGGGGTAACGGCGCACGGTGCCGGCGGCCGTGGTCTGGCGCACGATCACTTCGGCGTCGCCTTCATTGGGCGCCTGGATGTAGGCGAACCAGCTGCCGTCGTTCGAGAGCTGCTGGCTGCGAATGTTCTTCCAGGCCGAGATGTCGGCGGCGGTGATGGGGCGCGGGGCGGCGCCTTGCGCCGCGAGGGGCGCGGAGGACGCGGAGAGGACGCAGAGCGCGGAGGCGGTCAGCGTCAGATGCAGACGGAGGGTCATGAAAACTCCGGGGGAAAGGAGGGACGCCGGAGTCTACGAGATGGCCGCGGTCGGCGCTGCGGGGGGCGGTTCGGTCGCCGTGCTTGCGTTTTAGTGTACTAGGACAGATAGTACACTCGTGCTCCCCTTTCCGGTCACCCTCGTTCCGGGCGAATCGCCCTACCGGCAGGTCGTCTACGCGGCCACCAAGGCGGTCGTCAGTGGCGTCATGCCGCCGGGGGCGCCCTTTCCGTCGGTGCGGGAGCTGAGTCAGGCGCTCAAGATCAATCCCAACACCGCCCACAAGGTGGTGCAGGAGCTGGTGCGCAACGGGGTGCTGCAGGTGCTCCCCGGGGTTGGCACGGTCGTGGCGGAAGCCGCCCGGTCGTCGCGAGCCGAGCGGCGCGCGCTGCTCAGCACGCAGGTGGAGCAGTTGGTAGTGGAAGCGCGCCGACTGGGCGTGCGTGAGCAGGATGTCCTGGATGCGGTGTCGGCACGCTGGGCGGAGTTGTCCGGCGGATCCACGTCTTCACGGGCCGCATCGGATGATGCGGACGAACTGGAGTGACGCATGGCCAATGAGTCAGTGCGCGCCGCGATTGCGTTGCGCGGCGTTTCGCATCGCTACGGGCGCAAGGTGGTGCTCGACCAGCTCGACCTCACCGTCCCCGAGGGGGCGATGTATGTGCTGCTCGGCGCAAACGGCGCCGGCAAGACCACGCTGCTGCGGCTGCTGATTGGTGTGGAGCGCGCGCGTGCCGGGTCGGTGGAGATCTTTGGCACACCCGTAAGCAAGCTCACGCTCGCGCAGCGGCAGCAGATCGCTTACGTGGCCGAAGGGCAGCAGCTCCCCGACTGGATGCGTGAGGAGCAGCTCGAGGCGTACTGCGCGCCGCTCTATCCCACGTGGGACACGGCGCTCGCGGCATCGCTGCGTGAGCGCTTCGATCTCGACCCCAAGCAGAAGCTCGGCAAGATGTCGCGCGGGCAGCGCATGAAGGCGGCGCTGCTCTGCGCGCTCGCGCCGCGTCCCAAGGTGTTGCTGATGGACGAGCCCTTCACCGGCATGGACGTCGCGGTGAAGGACGAGCTGGTGCGAGGCCTGCTCGATGTCGCCGGCGACGAGGGGTGGAGTGTGCTCATGAGCACGCATGACATCGCCGAGGTGGACACGGTGGTGGACTACGCGGGGTTCCTGAAGGGGGCGAAGCTGCAGCTGGAAGGGCCGGTGGAGCAGTTGCGGGAGATGTACCGGCGCGTGGAGTTCACGTTGAATGGGGCGGCGAGCGACGTGCGCGTGCCGGATTCGTGGAAGCAGGTGGAGCGGGCGGGGCAGCGATTGATGGCGGTGGTGCCGGCCAGTGAAAGGCTGACACCGGACCTGTTCGCTGGCGCAGTCCTGGAGCAGCCCGCACGACCGCTGACGCTGAAAGAGCTGTATCTCGCGGTGCAGGCGGGCGCATGAACGCGTGGCGCATGGTCTGGCACCTGGCGAAGTGGGATCTGGTACGGATGCGGTGGTGGATCGTGAGTGTGAGCGTGCTGCTTGCCGTCCAGACGGGCGTCTCGATGCGCACGTGGACCACTGATCCAACCTTTTGGATCACGGCGCTCGGAGGGCTACTTATTCCGCTCTCGGTGATTGTGACCGTGCAAGGCGATGCGCCGCTGTCACCAGACGCGTTCTACCGTGGACGGCCCATTCGCTGGTGGGCCGTGCCGGTCAGCAAGATGATGGTGCTGACGCTCGCGATTGGCGTCCCGTCCTTGGTTCTCGCTGTTGGGCCGCTATCGCAGTTCCAGGAGCCGATGCCCGTGCGCCTCGCACACCTCGGCGGAATCGTGGTTGGAGTCGGTGCGCTCGTGTTCGGCTGGCTGTGTTGGGGCGCGGCGACGACCAGTCTGGTCGCGTGTGGAGCCGTTTGGTTGGCGTCGCTGCTGGTCAATGCACTTGCCAGTTGGGCGCTGCACAGCTCCGCTTGGTGGAGCAACCCTGAGGTCCCGTGGGTCGCCTCGCTTGCGCTGACGATCATTGTTGCGGCGCTCTATCGCTGGAAGTGGTCACCTCGGGCGGCGGCGACGGCGATGCTGTGTGTGACAGTGCTCGAAAGTCTGGTGAGCACGAAGTCACAGCTGTACCGCCCCGGCATGAGCAGAAGCGCTAGAAGTGCCATCATTCGCGACTCGCTCCCGATGACCATCGATTCGGTTTCGTTCGAACAGCCGCACGTATTGCGCGTCGCGTTTCATCTTTCCACCGTCGGTCGCGCTGATGGTGTTCGGCTCTCGAATCTGTTCGTGCGCACCGAGGGCCTCAGCACGGTATTCAATCTGGTCGGGGCAAATCAGGTGTCCGGGGCGCGAGTCGTGCCGTCACGTCACTCGGCTGATTCCATCTCAATCACGGATGCGTCGGGAGCAGGGCGTGTGGAGTTTCGAATGAACGGGATGTCGAGCTCCGGAAGTGGTGCGTCGACGACTCGTGATCTGTTCTTTTCGGCACCTGACGCCGCTGGCGTGCGCCACGCGACGGGTGTTCTCGTCGTGGCGACCGTTGATACCGCGCTCTCGAGAGTCCAGAAGCTCTCACTGAGCGGAACAGTCGCGACGTTCTCCGCCACACCCGAAGGGAGGCTCTCCTTGCGGGCCGGTGCCGCGCCAAGCCGTGGGCCAGTGCAGTGGCACGTTGAGCAGCAGCTCGCAGAGGGGCGTCTGGAATGGGGACTGGTACGCACGTCGATCGGAGCCGCTCCGCCGATCGACGAATCGTCAGAAGATCCTCTCTTCTTTGGACATTACGCGACGCGCTTGTGGAGGAACGGACGCGCGAACGCAGAGGCGGTATCCATGAATGGATCCAATTCCATGTACAGCGCCATGATCCTTCCGGGATTGTACAAGCGTGTGGAGACTCTCAGCTTTACCCCTCCGCCGCTTGCCGCCCGATCGGTCGATAGTCTCGAGGTGTTTCGACTGTCGGCGCCCCAACGCGCTCAGGTGCGCGCGACGTTTGCACCTGCGACCCAGCTAGGGCGCTTCCCGTGACGTCGCCTGGGCACGTGCTTCACCTACTGCGGTGGGAACTCAAACGGGCCATTTGGTGGCTCGCGGCCATTGGAGCGCTGTCCGTGCTCGCAGCAAGCGCCGCCGCGTTCGACGTATGGGGCACCGGAGTCGCCGTGATTCCGGTCTTCGTGCTGGTCGTCGCCGGTGTGGCCGTTGCCGTTCTGATGGTCAGCGACGCTCCGCTGGATGCGACGGCGCATTGGGTGGGCAGGCCAATCGACGCCGCGAGCCTATTTCTGGCAAAATTGATTGCGGCGCTGGTGTGCTTCTTTGGTGTACCGCTTGCTATGCAATGGGTGGTGCAGGTGCGCGGAGGCGTGCCGATCGAACGGGCCTTCGGCGATCTCGTGCTGAGCGCGCAGATGGTCCTGAGTTGGCTGCTCGTTGCGATGGCGGTCGGGGCCGTCTCCCGCAGCATTCGCGGAATCGTTGTAGGCACACTCGTCGTCATGCTGTTCACGGGACTCAGTAGTCTGCTGTTATACAACGCCGCCTTCGGGTTTTCGGTTGGCGTGCGGGCGCCGCTGAATCCGGCGGTGCTCACTGCGCTGTATCGGATCAGTCTGCTCGCTCCGGTTGCAATCGTCGGCTGGGTTTACCTGCGGCGCCCGAGTGTTGTGTGGGCGCGAAGCGCTGTCGTTCTGCTATTGCTTTTTCGGGTGTTCACGTTGCTGTTGACGCTGGGGCGTGGCGGTGACCCGGGCGCTCTTCGCGCGGTGCGGGACGCGTGGGTCATTGATTCCGTCAGCCTTGAAGACTCCATCCGACTGCGGGTGGCTTATCATGTCAACGGACAGACGGACAGCACCGGGATCCTACCCGAGGTCGCCCGAGGGCAGTACCTCTTGCGGACCAATCGGATCGACACCGCGTACTTCGTCGGAGAAGTTCGTGAAAATGAGCCGGCCGATTCGAGAGGGGCGATGCGCGACCTGACGGATCGCGGGGATATGCGATCGCTGCGCAGGAAGCTCGTGCGCTCCGGGGTGCTCCTCTTACAGTCGCCGCGCCCGCTGGTATCGGGCGGAAGCCTCGATGCTTCGATCCTCGCGGCGCAATTCCGTCTGGGCGATTCGATCAGCGCGCCACTAAGAATCGGGACCGTGTTTCAGCATCGGTCTCGCCGAATTGGTCTCCTGCTTGATTCAAGTCGAGGCGATGCCCACGAGCGGGTACACACTTGGTTGTTCCTGGGCGACCTCAGCGGAGGCGTACAGATGCCGGTGGCCGCCGAGTTAAATCCCCTGCAGTATCTCGAATTATCGGTCGCGAGTACTCAGCACGGCTGCTGCACGCCACTAGAGACGAGATACGCCTTGGTCGAGGAAAGCGGCATTGTTTTCCCGGGCATTCGGCGAATCCGCCAGAAGGCGCTGCTTGGCGACGGTCCGCCGCGCTTTGCCGCTGACGAAATGAGGCTGGTTCTGCGCGAATGGAAGCTTGTCGATGTGCTTGAGCACCGCGCATCGGCGCACTTCGAGCCGCCGGTTCGGCGATAGGGGCCTCAGTTCCCCACAACAACAGGAGGCTTCAGGAGCGCGGTGCACCCTCAACCGCCTTTCCCGCCGAGGTTGCCTCTTCTTCATCAACCCATACCTTTGCGGCATCCTCTCACCCCGAGTCGATTCCGCATGGTTCAGCTCGCTCGCATAGCCGCCGGCACCCTCGCCGGCGTGGCGCTCCTCAGCGCGGCCAAGCCGGCGCCGCGCCCGGCCAAGCCCGTCACGCCTTCCCCCGTCGCCGCCCCGCGCGCGACGGGCCTCACCTTCAAGTATCGCGTCTCTTCCACGGCGTCGGACAAGAAGCAGCGAGAAGCCAAGAGCTTCTTTGCCACCGTCCGCATTGCGGAGGGGAATGTCCGCATGGACTACCTCGAAGGGACGACGCCCATGGGCAAGAAGGGCGGGTACGTCATCGTGAAGGGCGATCCGGCGCAGTTCATCATGGTGGACCCGAACGAGAAGCAGGCCATGATCATGAGCGCCGAGCTCATGGGCAGCGGCTTGGGCGCGATGGCCAACAACCCGATGCTCAAGATCTCGTACTCCGATCAGTCGTTCCGCTTCCAGGATCTGGGCGCGGGCGAAGTGATCCTCGGCTACAAGACCCGCAAGGTGCGCACCTTCTACACCAGCACGGTGGAGACCAAGGTGCTCATGATGAACAACAAGGTCACCACCACCGACACCAGCGATCAGTGGATCGCGAGCGGCATCAAGATGGATCCCGGGTCGCTCGAGAAGTGGTCGAAGAGCTTTGCCAGTGGCGTGAAGAGCACCAATCCCGAACTCGCAGCGCAGATGGCCAAGTACCAGAACGAGTACGGCAAGACGGGCATGGCGCTCAAGACGGTCACCTACAGCACCGCCGTGGACAAGAAGGGCAAGGCGACGATCGATACGCTCACGATGGAAGTGACCGAGCTGTCGAATGGTGCCATCGACATGAGCATTTATGAAGTCCCGGCCGACTACAAGGTCACCGATCTCCAGCAGGTGGTGAACGGCGTCAAGGCGCAGGCTGATAGTGCCGCCAAAGCCGACGAGGAGAAGGACGGCAAGAAGGACGAGAAGAAGAAGGAAGAGAAGCCCAGCGCGAAGGATGCGCTCAAGCAAGGACTGGGCGGCATGTTCAAAAAGAAGCCCCCGATGTGAGCATTCGGCACGCGCACGGCGTCAGGGTTTCCTTTATATAGCCCGGCCCCGGACGGGACGACACAACCGAGTGATGCGCCGAAGCGTCTGCTGGGCGACGTAGTTCACAGCGCTCGGTCAGTGTCAGTCCCGTCCGGGGAACTGTTATGCAGTGGTATTTGGATCGCTCTATCAGTGCGAAACTGCTGATCGCTTTTGCGATCGTCGCGCTGAGTGCCGCCGTCGCCGGTGTCGAAAGCATTCGCACCATGCGTCAGATGTCGCAGGCCGACGCAACGCTGTACCGCGACATCACCGTGCCGCTCGGTGATATTGGTAACGCCGCCAAGAACTTCCAGCGCACGCGCGTGAATCTGCGCGATGCGATCTACAACTCGCCGACGCCCGCCAAGCTGGACGAGCGCGTCGCAACGCTGGCGTCGCTCAATCGGGCGATCGACTCGATTCTCGCCAAGTTCGAGCCGTCACTGATCGATGCGCAGATCCGCGCCGAGTTCGATACGCTCAAGCAGAATCGACAGGCCTTCCTGCCCTATCAGGACAGCATCCTCGCCTTCGCGCGCGCCGGGAAGCAGGCCGCCGCGGTGGCCGTGCTCAACGGCGACGCGCTCGCGGCCGCCAAGCGCGTCGAACAGAGTTTCGAGGACGTGATGGACGCGAAGGTGCTGGATGCCGATACGGTCGCCACTACCAACGCCGCCGCCGCGAGTGAATCCACGTGGCTCATCGTGGGGCTGGTGATCTTCTCGGTGTTCGTGGCGATCAGTGCGGGGATATCGCTGGCGCGGCTCATTGGCCGTCCGCTCCAGGCCATGGCACAGTCGGCCCGTCAGCTCGCCATTGGCGACATCACCATGATCACGCCCATCGCCCGCAAGGACGAGACGGGTGTGCTGTCGCAGGCCTTCGTGGAGATGATTACGGCGCAGCAGGCACTGGCCACCGCCGCCACGCGCATTGCCCAAGGTGATCTCTCGATGCCGGTGCAGGCGCGCAGTGAGCGCGACGAACTCGGACGCAGCTTTGGCGCGCTGCAGCACACGCTGCAGGGGCTGATCGATGAAAGCCTTCGGCTCGCCAAGGCGGGTACCGACGGCCAGCTGAGCACGCGTGGGGACGCCGCCAAGTTCCATGGCGCGTTCAAGGAACTGATCGGCGGTTTCAATGCCACGCTTGATGCGGTGATCCAGCCGGTCCAGGAAGCGGCTGCCGTGCTGCAACGGCTGGCCGATCGCGACCTGACGGTGCATGTCGACGGGCAGTATCGCGGCGATCACGCACAGATCAAGGACGCGCTCAACCGCGCCATCGACGCGCTGCGCGCCACCATGGAGAATGTGGCGGCCTCCACCTCGCAGATCGCGAGCGCCGCCAACCAGATCGCTACGACCAGTCAGTCGCTGGCGCAGGGCGCGAGCGAACAGGCGGCGTCGCTCGAAGAGACCTCCGCGAGCCTGGCGGAACTCGGAGGCTCCGCCGAGCGCAATGCGTCCTCGTCACGCGCTGTGCAGGTGCAGGCCACGCAGGCCCGTGAGACCACGCAAGCCGGCGTGCAGGCCATGCAGCAGTTGCTCACGGCGGTCGAAGAGATTGGCCGCTCGGCCAACGAAACGGCGCAGATCGTGAAGAGCATCGACAGCATTTCGTTCCAGACCAACCTGCTGGCGCTCAACGCCGCCGTTGAAGCGGCGCGCGCGGGCGACGCCGGCAAGGGCTTCGCGGTCGTGGCGGAGGAGGTCCGCGCGCTCGCCATTCGGTCCGCCGATGCCGCCCGCCAGACCGCCGCGCTCATCGAACAGAGCGTCACCAGCGCCAAACGCGGCGCCGAGCTGACGCGGCAGGTCGAAGGGCGCCTCACGCAGATCGACAAACAGGTCGAGGGCGTCTACGACGCCGTGGGCGACATCACCACCGCCTCCGAAGGCCAGCGCGAAGGCGTCGGTCAGGTCAACCTGGCGATGGGGCAGATGAACGCCGTCACCCAGAGCGTGGCGGCCAGCGCCGAAGAGAGCTCCAGCGCCAGCGAAGAGCTGGCCGGGCAGAGCCAGATGCTGGCGGCGTTGGTGGGGGAGTTCAAGCTGAGTGCAGCGGGGGGGCGAACGCTGAAGCGGGTGGCCTAACACAGAACGCACAACCAAAAACCCGAAACCCTGAACCGATCAGTTCAGGGCTTCGGGTTTTTGGTTCTGGGTCGTGGGTGTTCGGGCGCCTAGAACTTCACGATGTCCAGGTACGCCTCCCGGAACGTGCTCACCTGCGGCAGCGTCGCGTCTTCGAGGCTCGGCGCGTAGCCGACCCAGGTGTCGGCGCTGGCAACGCGCTTCACCGGGGCGTCGAGCCACGCGAAGCACTCGTCGGCGATCGCGGCGGCGATCTCGGCGCCGTAGCCCCAGGAGAGCGAGTCTTCGGTGCCCACGATCACGCGGCCGGTCTTCTTCACGCTGGCGAATACCGTTTCCTTGTCCCACGGCGAGAGCGTGCGAAGGTCGATCACTTCCACGCTCGGCCCCCCTTCTTCGGCCAGCTGCTTGGCCGCCACCAGCGCGCGCTGCACCGTGGCGCCGTACGTCACGAGCGTGACGTCGCTGCCTTCGCGCAGAATGTTCGCCTTGCCGAACGGGATCATGAAGTTCGGGCCGGGATACTGCGCCTTGTTGTACGTCTGGCGATACAGGTGCTTGTGCTCGAGGAAGATCACCGGATCGTCGCAGCGGATGGCCGTGCGGAGCAGGCCGTTCGCGTCGAGTGCGTTGCTCGGGCACACGACCCGGAGTCCGGGGTTGTGTGTGAAAAGCGATGCGCCGGTCTGCGAGTGATAGATGGCGCCGCGGATGTAGCCGCCGTACGTGGTGCGCACCACCACCGGGCTCGCCCACGCGTTGTTCGAGCGCCAGCGCATGGTGGCGAGCTCGTCACGGATCTGCATGAACGCCGGCCAGATGTAATCGAAGAACTGAATTTCGACCACCGGCTTGTAGCCGCGGTGCGCGAGACCGATCGCGCGGCCCAGAATGTTGGCTTCGGCGAGCGGCGAGTTGTACACGCGCGCGCTGCCGTACTTGGTCTGCAGGCCGTGTGTCACCTTGAATACGCCGCCCTTGCCCTTGACCTTGCCGAGGTACTGATCGCGCGACACGTCGGCCACATCTTCGCCGAAGACCAGGATGCGTTCGTCGCGCGCCATTTCGTCGCGCATGCAGGCGTTGAGCAGGTCCACCATCGTGGTGGGCTCACCGCTGAACTGCGGATCGTCCTCGGTGTCGAAGCGCTCCGAGGTCGGATCCACATCGGGCGAGTAGACCGCGTACATGACCGTGTCGGCGCCCGGCATCGGCTGCGCGAGCGCGTCGTCGGTGGCCGCCAGAATCTCGGCGTCGGCTTCGTCGCGGATGGCCTGCAGCTCAGCTTCGGTCGCGTAGCCTTCGGCCAGCAGGAACGCCGGGAAGGTCTTGAGCGGATCACGCGCCGCGTCGGCGTCGCGCTCTTCGGGCGGGCGATAGAACACTTCGTCGTCCGAGAGCGAGTGTGAGTACGGGCGGATCACCTTGGCGTGCACGAACGCCGGGCCCTTCCGCTCGCGGGCATGCTGGACGGCGCGGTGCAGGACCTCGTACGACGCGAGGAAGTCGCAGCCATCGACTTCCTGGATGTAGAGATCGGGGAAGCCGGAGACGACCTTGGAGATCGAGCCGCCGGCGGTGTTCACCTCGACCGGCACCGAGATCGCGTAGCCGTTGTCTTCGACGAGGTAGACGATCGGCAGCTTGAGGTTGGTCGCCGTGTTGAGCGACTCCCAGAACTCGCCTTCCGACGTGGTGCCGTCGCCGGTGGTGACGAGCACGACTTCATCGCCCGGGAAGCCATCGGTGATGCCGAGCTGGCTGGCCCGTAGCGTCGCTTCGGCGGCGCCGACCGCCTGGAGGAACTGCGTCCCGGTCGGGGAGCTCACCGACACGACGTTCAGCTCCTTCTTGCCCCAGTGGCTGGGCATCTGGCGGCCGCCCGAGTTCGGGTCGATCGCGGCGCCGACGGCGCTGTACAGCATCTCGGCCGGCGACATCCCCAGCTGCAGCATGAGGGCGCGGTCACGGTAGTACAGATAGAACCAGTCGTGCGCCGGGCGGAGCACGTGGCCGGCGGCCGCGGCGAGCGCTTCGTGGCCGGCGCCGGAGATCTGGAAGAAGATCCGGTTCTGCCGCTTCAGCTGGATTTCCTTGTCGTCGAGGCGCCGCGACGTGTACATGGTGCGGTACGCCTGCAGCAGCTGCTCGGGCGTGAGCGCAGGCGCGCTGCCGGCGGACTCGGCGCCGGCGCCCTTGCGGACGCGGCTCGGACGGGTGGACGTAGCCATCGAAAACCCTGGGAAAAAGCGGCGGAAATGCTAACGGGCGGAAATTAGCGGCGCGGCCGGCGAACCACAGGGCTTGACGGCCGGCCAGCCCGCTGGGATACGTCCCGCCGCCCCGGGGTGCTGGCCGCCGGTGCGTATTCCGCCGACGGGATCAGCCGCCGCTTGCCGCGCGTTGGTCCGGAACGCACGTTGCCTACTCGTTCCTCCCCAATTGCACGCATGCAAGCGCCCACCGCACCGATGAAGCCGTCCACTGGCCACTGCATTTTCTGTGACCTGATCCGCGGCGCCGCCGAAGTCTCCATCTGCTATGAAGACTCCACGGCGATCGCCTTCCTCGACATCCAACCGGTCAACCCGGGTCACGTGCTGGTGGTCCCGCGGGAGCACTACGAGACCCTGCAGGACATCCCCGGGGACGTCGGGCTCCATCTGTACCAGACGGCCGTGAAGCTCATTCCGGTCGTGCAGACGGCGGCGGGCGCCAGCGACATGAACATCGTCGTGAACTCGGGGCAGGCGGCCGGCCAGAACGTGATGCACTACCACATCCATCTGATCCCACGAAAGGATGGCGACGGCTTTGATGTGCCGCTGCCGTTCCCGGGGTCCGAGATGCCGAACCGGCAGCAACTCGACGCCATGGCCGCCCGGATCGGCTCAATGCTTCGGGATCCGATGAAGCGGAGCTAAGCCGGCCGGACACTCCCGTGACGTAGCGGCATCACAAAGCTACTTGACGGGAGCAGATCCGTGATCAATACTCGCGACAGCGGTTTGCGTGGTCCACCCAGTCCTTCTGGAGGATGATGCGTTCCACTCGCGGCAGCACCCCTGCGCTCCTCGGCACCGGCGACCATGCGGTCGCGGGCCGGGCGCTCCACCGGTCGCCGCGTCTGTCGGCACCGGTCGCTCCCTCCGCCGCCTTCGCTCCTCAACGCCCCGACGCGAGATCGCTGATCTCCGCCGGGGCGTCGTCTTTGCGAGGGGCATAGGCATGGCGAAACGACCGACGCTCAAGCTCAGCCGCAGCGGGACCGACCGCAGCGGCACCGACCGCGGGGGCACCGCCCGCGGCGGACGCCCTTCCCGACGCGCCGCCGTGCGCACGCGGGCGACCCGCGATGCGCGTGGCCGCAAGCAGACGGCGCCGCGCTCCCGACAGGCCCAGGTGGCCCGCGGCGTCATGCTGCATGTCGCGATGAAGCGCGCGCTGCGCAAAGGGGCGCTCCGCGACTGCAGCCAGCGCTGTGTGTACTGCGCCACCCCCCTCGACCAGCACACGGCCACGCTCGATCATGTCGTGCCGCTGGCACGCGGTGGGGCGCACGATCCGGGCAACGTCGTGGCCGCCTGCGGGCCGTGCAACCGGCTCAAGGGTGACCTGCTGCCGTTCGAGTTCTTCGCTCGGCATCCGTGGGCCGGGCTCAACTTCGTGCGCTTTGCGCGCAACGTGCACCGCGCACTCAAGCGTGGGGCGCGTCGGGCGGTGAGTCTCGCCTGCGCGCGCGAGACCGATCTGGCAGCGTAGGCGACCATTATGCCCCGCGTCGTCAAACCCATCGCCCTCGTGCCGTTGCTGCTGCTGGTCCTGCTGACCACCGTCATTCTGCTCGAGATCTGACCGCCTCACCGGCGGCGACACCGAAACGGCGCAGCGCGGTATCTTCCGCGCATGCGCCGTTCTCGTTGGCTTTCGTGCATGATGGGTTCGCTGCGGCCGCTCCTGCGCTCCATCCCGCGGCTGGGCGGCGTGGCGATGACTGTGACCACGACCGCAGCCACGACCGCGGCCGCGCAGTCGCTGGCCTCGCAGCCGTCGGACAGCATCGTGCGGCTGGCCATCGATCCGGCCCGCGCTGGCGCGCGCGGCGTAGTGGTCCTGCTCGACGAAAGCGTGTTGCGCGTAGAGCCCGATGGGCGCTGGACCCAGCAGGTGCGTCAGGTGGTGCAACTGCTCGATGCCGCGATGGCGCCGCAGGTGGCCGAGCGTGCGCTGGGGTACGCACGTGATCATCAGACGCTGCGCCTGGACTGGACGCGCGTGCTGCGCCCCGATGGGCGCGTGGTGAGTGATCGGCCGGCGCAGGATCAGGAAGGGGATCTCGCGGCGGCGCTCAACAATCCCGTCTACAGCGATCAGCGCGTGCGGCGCGTGTCACTCGCCGGCGTCGCCGCCGGCGTGATCGTGGACATGGCCTACACGCTCGAGGAACGGGCCCCGCGTCGCCCGGGCGATTTCTTCGTGCAGTGGGGGCTCAACGGACCGGTCCCGCTGCGTCGTGCGCAGCTGGTGGTCGATGCGCCCGTGGGCTACGAGCCGCGCATCGTGGAACGCAATCTCGTAGTGCGCCGGCAGGAACCGGTGATCGGCAATCGCCGGCGCTTCATCTGGCGCAGCGCCGATCAGGATCCCGTGCCGGCTGAGGCGTTCGCGCCCGACTCCAACGACCTGCAGCAAGTGGTCGCGGTCGCCGGCCCGGCGAGCTGGAACGATCTCGCGCGCTGGTACGACAGTCTCGCCCGCAGTCGGTACGCGCTGCCGCCCGCAGTACAGCGCGCCGCCGATTCGGTGATCAGCGCCAGTCGAGCCGCGACCCGCGCCGACAGCATCCGGGCGTGGCATCGCTGGGTGGCGCAGGACATTCGCTACGTGAGCGTCGCGCTCGGCATGGGGAGCTACCAGCCGCGCAGCGCCGAGGAGGTCCTCGCGTCGGGCGTGGGAGACTGCAAGGACAAGGCGACGCTGTTTGTGGCGCTGCTACGCCGGGCCCGCATCGAGGCGCAGCCCGTGCTGCTGCATCTCTCGGGGCGCGTGATCGAGGGCGCGCCCAGCATCGCGCAGTTCAATCATGCCATCGCCGCCGTGCGGGATGGCGCCGCGTGGACGTTCACCGATCTCACCGCCAACCTCGTGCCGTACGGCGAGCTGCCGCCCTCATATCAGGGCGGGCGGGCGCTACGGCTCACCGCTTCCGGCGACGGCGAACTGGTTACGCTGCCGGCCAGCAGCGCCACTACCACCACGGCATCGCTGCAGTTGGTCTATCGCATGGACTCCAGCGGCACCGCAGTGGGGAGCGGGCGCGAGCGCGCCGCCGGGACGCCCGCGCTCGGTACGCGGGCCCTGTTCGCCACGCCGCTCGACGATGTGCGTCGCGCCGCCGTGGCGCGTCAGATTGCGCAGACGATCATTGGCACCGACGGCGGCGTCGACGCGCGTATTGACTCGCTGGTGGGATTCGATGGCCGTGATCTCACCGCGGCGCCGGATGTGCGCTACACGCTTCGGGTGACCGATGCGGCGCGCCGCGTGGGCACCACGCGGGTGCTGAGTATTCCGCTGGTGATGCGCGGCCCGGCGCGCCAGTTCCGCGCGGCCGTGCGCGAGTTGGAGGGGGCGGGCCCACGGCGCCTGCCGATCGACGGGGCGCGGATCCTGCCCACCATGACCACCGCCCTCGAGTGGCGTGTGACGCTCCCCGAGGGGTGGACGGTCGACCTGCCGGCGCCGGTCGATACGCGCAGCTTCTTTGGGCATTATGAAAGCCAGTGGAGCGTGCGCGGTCGGGAGCTGGTGCTCGTGCGGCGCCTCTCCGGGCAGCGCGGCGTGGTGGGGCCGGAGCGCATGATCGAAGTGCTCGTCTGGCTGCGCACCGTGGGCGCCGACGATCAGGAATTTCTTACGATGAAGCCGGTGGCGACGCGCGCCCCGGAAGGAGCACGCTGATGCGGTGGAGTCCCGGTGGGCGGAGCGACGATCTCGAAGATCGCCGCGGGAGCTCCGGCGGTGGCATGGGGTTCGGCGGCGGCGGAGGCGGTGGCATGCGCCTCGGCGTCGGCGGCATGCTCGTACTGGTGGTGCTCAGCATCGTGTTCAAGCGCGACCTGATCACACCGTTCCTGGGCGGTGGTGGCGTGGGGCCGGCGCCATCGGCCGCCGTGGCTCCGTTAAACGATCCGCGCGAAGAGCAGATGGTGCAGTTTGTCTCGATGGTGCTCGACAGCACGCAGTCCACCTGGACGCACACCATGTCGCAGTACCAGCGCACCAAGCTCGTGCTCTATCGCGATGTCACCGCCACGGCCTGCGGCACGGGGCAGGCGGCGAGTGGCCCGTTCTATTGCCCCGGCGATCAGAAGGTCTATCTCGACCTCAGCTTCTTCAACGAACTCGACACCAAGTTCGGCGCACCCGGCGATTTTGCGCAGGCGTATGTGCTGGCGCACGAGATCGGTCATCACGTGCAGAATCTGCTCGGCACCGAGCAACAGCTGCGGCAGCTGCAGTCGCGCAATCCCGGGCGGAAGAATCAGTTCTCGGTGGCGATGGAGCTGCAGGCCGATTGCTACGCCGGGGTGTGGGCGCATGAGGCGGCGCGGCAGGGGATCCTCGAGCCGGGCGATATCGACGAAGGGCTCTCGGCGGCCGAATCCGTGGGGGATGATCGGCTGCAGCGGATGGCGGGCCGGGCGGTGAGCCCGGAGTCGTTCACCCACGGCTCCTCGGCCGACCGGCGCAAGTGGTTCCGGCAGGGTTTCGACTCCGGCGATGCGCGGTCGTGCGACACCTTCACGGCGCTCAGCCGATGAGCGCGCCCATGCCAAGCAGCTACGCGCCGCGCCCCGGGGTACTGCAGGAGCAGACCTGGCCCGCCATGCGTGAGGGGGCGTGGCCGGTGGCGTTGCTGCCCTTCGGCGCTACCGAGCCGCACAACACGCATCTCCCCTACGGTACCGATACCATCCTTGGCGGCGAAGTCGCCGCGCGGGTCGCCGCCGCGTGTGTGGCCAACGGCACCGGTGTCGTGGCGCTCCCCGCGATTCCCTTCGGCGTGAATACCACGCAGCTCGATCTGCGCTTCACGATCAACGTGATGCCCAGTACGCAGCTGGCGCTGCTGCGCGACGTGATCCGCAGTCTGGAGCCGCACGGCGTGAAGGCACTCGTGTTGCTCAACGCGCACGGCGGCAACGAACTGCGCGCCCTCGTGCGCGAGCTGCAGCCGGAGACGCCGCTGCTCCTCGCCATCGTGAACTGGTGGCAGGCCGGCGATCATGCCACATTCGCCGAGGCGGGCGATCATGCGGGCGAACTCGAGACGGCTGCGGTGCAGCATGTGGCGCCCCAGCTCGTGGTCCCCGACCGCACCACGTGGGGGGAGGGAAAGGCGCGGCCCAGCCGCTTCGAGGGGGTGCAGCGCGGGTGGGCGTGGATCCCGCGGCGCTGGACGCAGGTGACCGACGATACCGGCGTGGGGCGGCCGCACGAAGCCACAGCCGATAAGGGCGCGGCCTTCATCGCCCAGGCGGTAGCCCGCATTGCGCAGTTCTGCGAGGAGTTGGCCACCGCGGACCCGGCGGCCCTCTACCGCGACGGGTGACCGGGCGGGGCTGTTAAGCCCCTGATAAGAACGGAGGGCTAAGGTGACTGGCGTTCGTACCTCGCGCTAAAAACGAGGGACGCCACTCCTCCCGCCTCCCTGGTCTCCGTCTGTGCAATTCTGGCTGCATTCGCCCCTGCTGATGTGGGGGCCTCTCATCGCCGTGCTCGTACTGTTCCTGGGCGCGCTGGCGGTGTTCGCGGTGCAGACCGCGCGCCATGGCCTTGTCACCTCCGCGCGCGCCGCGCAGTTAGGGGACAGCGTCGTCCTGAGCCGCTTCTTCGTGGAGTACGGCCTTTGGATGTTCCGCCCGGCCATCCGGTGGCTGGTGCGGCTCGGGGTGCACCCCGATCACGTGTCGTGGGCTTCACTTTGGCTGCATCTGCTCGCCGCGCTGGCACTTGCCGCCGGCGGATTCGGCGTCGCCGGCTGGGTGCTCCTGTTCGGGGCAATCTGTGATTCGCTCGATGGCGGCGTGGCGCGCGCGCGCGGGCTTTCGAGCGACGCGGGCGAGGTGCTCGATGCGGTGATCGACCGCTGGGCCGAGATGGTCGTGTTCTTCGGCTACGCCTGGTACTACCGGAACGACCCGTTCGGCTTCGTGGTCTCGGTGGCGGCGTGCGCGGGCGCGGTGATGGTGAGCTACACGCGCGCCAAGGGAGAGACGGTGCAGGTGGATGCCAAGATGGGGCTCATGCAGCGCCACGAACGGGCGACCTACCTGATCGTCTCCACGATCTTCTCCACGCTGATCGAAACGTGGTGGCCGTCGGGTGATCCGCCGCGGCATTGGCTGGTGCTGGCGGCGCTGACGTGCATTGCCGTGCTGGCGAACGTCACCGGCATGGTGCGCACGCGCTTCATCCGTCAGCAACTGCGGCAGCGGTGATCCGCCACCTGATGTCGCCGGTGGAAGTCGTGCGCTTCGTGAAGGCGCAGTGTTCCACGGGCATCGCCACGCTGCTCGAGTGGGGGCTGGTGCTGCTCCTCACGCGGCTCGGCCTCTGGTACGTCGGATCGGCCGTCGCCGGCGCGGTCGCCGGTGGCGTGACTGACTTCGCGATCAAGAAGTGGTGGGTCTTCAGCACCCATCGGGCTGAGCCGGCCGCGTCGCCGGCGTCCGCACTCGCCCTGACCGGCGGCGAGGCCATCCGTTATGCAGCCGTCAGCGGCGCCTCTGCACTCTTGTATGGCGCCGCGGTCTATCTGCTTGTCGATCTCCTCCACTGGCACCTCCCCGTGGCCGTCGTCGGCGGCTCCGTGCTGGTGGGAATCTTCTGGAACTATCCCTTGCATCGCTTCTTCGTCTTCTCGCCGGTGACCGCTTCCTCCCCGGTCTCGGGGCACTCCGCATGAATCGCGTTCACCTGCAGACGGCCATTCCCGGGCCGCGTTCTCAGGCGATCGTTGCCTCCGAGCAGCAGCACCTCGCGCCGGGGCTGCAGAGCTTTGCGCTCTGGGCCGGTGTCGCGATGGACCACGGGCAGGGCAGCCATATCACCGATGTCGATGGCAACACGTTCGTTGACCTGATTGGCGGCATCGGCGTCAACGCGCTCGGCCACTCGCATCCGAAGTTCGTGGCGGCGATGCAGGCCCAGGTGGCCAAACTGTCGGTCGGCAGTTTCACCTCCGAGCCGCGCGCCGCGCTCGTCAACGAGCTCACGGCGCTCGCGCCGGCGGGCCTCGATCGGCTGCAGCTGTATTCGGGGGGCGCCGAAGCGGTGGAATCGGCGATTCGCCTGAGCCGCTGCGCCACCAAGCGTCAGGACATCGTGGGCTTCTGGGGTGGCTTCCACGGCAAGACCGCCGGCGCGATGGCGCTCATGGGCTCTGAGGCTCGCCATGGTCTCGGGCCGTTCCCGGTCGGCACGACGCAGATCCCGTACGCCGACTGCTATCGCTGCCCGTTCGGTCTGCAGTACGGCTCCTGCGGCATCGCCTGCGGGGAGTTTGCGCGCAAGGCGATCAAGCAGCAGCCACAGGGGCCGGTGGCCGCGGTGATCATCGAGCCGATGCAGGGGACGGCCGGCAACGTGGTGCCGCCGCGCGAGTTCCTGCCGATCGTGGCCGAAGCGGCGAAGGAAGCCGGTGCGCTGCTGATCGCCGACGAGATGATCACCGGCATGGGGCGCACGGGTACGCTCTGGGGCGTGGACCATACCGGCGTGCAGCCGGATGTGGTGACGCTCGGGAAGGCCTTCGGCGGTGGCTACCCCGTGAGTGGCGTGCTGACCACGAGTGCCATCGCGTTCAGTGAGCCGTGGGCGAAGCCCTCGGGGGCCAGCTCGAGCTATGGCGGGAACGCCCTGGCGGCGGCGGCCTCGCTCGCCGCCATTCGCACCATTCGCGATGACCACCTCGCCGAGAATGCCAAGCGTGTGGGCGCGCACATGGTGCAGCGCCTGCGGGCCATGCAGGAGCGGTATCCGTTCATTGGCGACGTGCGCGGCGAGGGGCTGTTCATCGGCATCGACGTGGTCCGCGACCGGAAGACCCGCGAACCGATCCCGAACAGTGTCATGCGCGAAGTCTTCGAAGGCGCAGTCCGTCGCGGGCTGCTCGCCATGCTGTACACCGCACGCATTCGCCTGCAGCCGGCCCTGAACATCACGCAGGACGCGGCGGACGAGGGGCTCGACCTCCTCGAGGCCTCGTTCGCCGATCTCTCTCGCAGCGGACGGTGGCAATGACGCCGGGCTCCCTCGCGTCCTCACCGCGCCCGTTGCGGGGCGCCCTCATCGGGTACGGCTTCATTGGCGGACTGGGGCATCTCCCCGCCTATCGGGCGCGCACGGCGGCCCGCGGCGATGTGGAGATCGTGGCGCTGGCCGACAGCTGCCCGGCGCGCCTCGCCGATGCGGCGGCGCGCTATCCGGATCTGCGGCTGTATCCGGACCATCGGACGCTGCTCGACGCCGAAGCGGCGGGCCTCGATTTCGTGGACATCTGCACGCCGCCGTGCGATCACGCGCGCATTGCGCGGGAGGCGCTCGATGCGGGGTGTCATGTGCTCTGCGAAAAGCCGCTGACCACCAGCTTCGCGGAGGCCGACGAGCTGCTCGCCCATGCCGCGCGCCGTCGTCGCGTCTTGTATCCCTGTCACAACTACCTGCATGCGCCGGTGGTGCGGGCCATTCGCAGCCTGCTCGATGAGTCGCTCATCGGCCGTCTGCGGACCGTGGCCATGAACACCATGCGCAACACGCATGCGAAGGGTGTGACCGAATGGAACACGCACTGGCGCCGGCACGAGGCGTACAGTGGAGGTGGCATCGTGATGGATCACGGGAGCCACAGCTTCTACCTGCTGTTCGACTGGTTCGGCGCCTATCCGGAATCAGTGACCGCCAAGGTGAACACGCTCGATGGGCAGTTCGACACGGAAGACAACGCGAACATCGTGCTCACCTTTCCGAACGGCATGGCCAACGTGCAGCTTTCCTGGACGTGCGGCGTGCGCAAGGTCCAGTACGCGCTGCACGGCGAGGCCGGCGCCATCACGGTCGACGACGATAATCTCGAGCTGTCGCAGATGCGTCGCACGGCCGGGCCGGATATCGCGCAGGGCGCCGTGCGCTGGGATGTCGACCGCCGGTCGATCGCGTCGCATTGGGGCGATGCGAGTCACACCACGTGGTTCGATGCGCTCTTCTCGCGCTTCAAGGACGCGGTGCTCGCCGGCGACTTCGTGAGCGAGACGGCGCGGGATGCGCATCAGTGCATTGCGGTCATCGAGGCCGCCTATGCCTCGAGTCGCGCCGGGTGCCGCGAGATCGCCGTCGCCGACGTGCTCACCCGCAAGGTGGAGCACGCGCGTGGGGGACGCGCCGGTTCGCTCGTGACGGCCTGACCGGCGCGCAGGCGTCTACTCGTCGTCGGGCTCGCCCAGCGCTTCGCTCCACTCCGCGGCGGGGAGGGCGAGCACAAACTGCGTGGTGCCGGCGGGGCTATCGAGCAGGGTGAGCGTACCGTGCTGCGCCTCGGCGAGGGCCCGGGCAATCGCCAGTCCGAGGCCCACGCCCACGACACGCGACTGCGCGAGCGGCGTCCCGGCGCGCGTGAACGGTTCAAAGATGCGCTCGCGATCGGCGGCCGCGATCCCCGGGCCGATGTTCTCCACCGAAAAGCATAGCGCCGCGTCCCGGCGTCGCACCGCCAGCGTGATGTCGGTGTGCTCGGTTGCGTACTTCGCGGCATTCTCCACGAGATTCACGAGTATGCGGGTCGTGAGCAGCAGGTCGAAGCGCCCGGCCAGCACCTCCTCGCCCATCGGGAGATCCACGTGCAGTGTATGGGACTCGAGCCGCCCCGCACACTCGCGTGACACAGCCCCCACCAGATCTTCCGCCGGATAGGTCTCCACGCGCACCGGCAGCGCTCCGCCGCGGATGCGTGAGTAGTCCAGCAGCTCGCGTACCAGATGGCTCAGCCGCTCGGTCTCGTCGGCGACGAGTTGCCAGTCGTCATCTGCCGAGACGGAGCGACGCTCGGCCAGCGTGCGAATCGTGGTGAGCGGCGTGCGCAGATCGTGCGAGACCGTGGCCAGCAGGGCGTCCTTCATGCGGTTGGCTTCGGCCAGACCGCGGGCCTGTGCCGCTTCGAGCGCCAGGGCGGTTCGCTCCCGCGCCAGCCGCTCAATTTCGCGGCTGCGCGCTTCGGCCAGCTGCGCGCGGGCGCGGGCCACCGTCAGCAGCCGCGCCGCGACGAACGCCACGATGAGGAACGCGATCAGCTCCACAAAGTCGAGCCCACGCGTGATCTGCATGGTATCGAATGGCGTCTTGAAGAAGTACGTGAGCAGGGCAAAGCCCACGACGGCGAGCGTCATGCCGGCGGCGAAGCCGGTGGTGGCGCTCGCGCCGAGGACCACCAGCAGAATCGCGAGCGCCGCGTGGGTCTGCCCCACCGCGTCGCGGGTGGGCACCAGAATGCCCAGCACAAGCGCGAGTGCCGCGCACCAGAGCACCCAGAGCGCCGGCGTGCGCCACCGGGCGGCGTCCGACGTCACGAGGAGGCGTCGGGGGGCTCGAAGCGATAGCCCACACCCGGGTCGGTGACGAGATAGCGGGGCTCGGCCGGATTCGCCTCGATCTTGCGACGCAGGTGGGTCAGATGCACGCGCAGATGGAGACTCGCATCGCCGTACTCCCGATTCCACACGGCCATGAACAGCTGCCGATGCGTCATGGTGCGACCGCGTTGGGCCACCAGCACGCGCAAGAGCGTCCACTCCGTGGGCGTGAGGCGCAGCGGTTCGCCATCACGCGAGGCGATGCGGTGCTGCAGGTCCAGCGTGACGGCGCCCAGTTGCAGCAACGTCGGCGACGTCCCGGTGACGCGTTCGCGCACCCGACGTACGTGCGCCCGAATGCGGGCCACCAGCTCCGTGCTGCTGAAGGGCTTGGTGACGTAGTCGTCGGCCCCGGCGTCGAGCAGCGCCACCTTGTCCTGCTCATCATGCGCCGCACTCAGCACGATGATCGGGACCGAGGAGATGCCCCGGACCGCCTGACAGAGCGCCAGTCCGGGTTGATCGGGAAGCCCGAGATCGAGCACGATCGCGTCGAGCGTCTGCCGCGACGCGATCGCCAGCCCTTCCTGTGCGGTCGCCGCCTCGATCACTTCGGCGGCATGCTCGCGCAACACCTCGCGCAGGGCGTGGCGGACATGCGGGTCATCCTCCACGACCAGGAGGTTCAGGCGCACGTCCGTCATCGGCTCAGTAGTCCACCGGGCGCAGGTACGATTCACCGATCCCCGACTGGCTCACCAGCGCGGTGGCGGGCGGCCGACGCTTCCAGTGCGTGCCGTTGAGCCGCTTCGACACGATCTGAATCTCGTCGGGGGTGAACCCGCGCGCGCGCAGGGCTTCGTGCGAAAAGCCGTGGAGCATGTGGTTCAGAATGTCGTCGGCGCGCGGGTAGCTGATCCCCAGATCGCCCTCGTCCGTCTGACCGACGATGAGATCCGCCGTGGGCGCCTTGGTCACGATGACCTCCGGTACCCCCAAGTGGCGCGCGAGTTGCCACACCTGCGTCTTGTAGAGATCACCGATCGGATTCACGGGCGGCGAATCGTCGGCGTGCCAGGTGAAGTAGCCGAACAGGCGCTCGGTCTTGTTGCCCGTACCGAGAGGCAGGGCGCGATGGCGCGCCGAGAGATCGAAGAGCGCGATCATGCGCGTGCGTGCCATGACGTTGCCCCGACGCGCGCCATCGGCCTCCGGCTCGTTGGCCAGATAGCCATCCACCGCCGGCGAGATGTCGATCGTGCGGGACTCGATCCCCAGGGCGTCGATCACCAGCTGCGCGTGCGCCAGTGACTCGGCGCTGGACGTGCGGTACGGCAGCCGCACACCGATCACGTTCTCCTTGCCCAACGCGCGCACCGCGAGGGCCGCCGTCACCGCGGAATCGACGCCCCCGGAGATGCCGATGACTGCCCGGCCGAAGCCGCGACGGGTCATTTCGTCGTGCAGGAAGCCGGTCAGCCACTCCTCAGCCAGTTCCGCGTCCAGTGCGAGCGGCGGCGGGCCGCCGTGATCCTTGAGCCCCTGCCGGATGACCGGCAGCTGCTCCGGCAAGCCCCGGATGGGGGCCGCCGGGCGCGCCGCCGGTGGAATGGCAAACTCGCCGGTGTGGAAGTCGCGCGCGTGTCGAAGCAGGTCCGCGGCGGCCGGTTCGGGGCCGTCGTATGCCAGGACGGGCGGGACGCCGTCGGTCACCCGGCGCACGTTCTCGAGCACATGCGGCAGTGCCACGCGCAGGTCGCTGAGCAGCGGGCTGTCGGCGCGGGCGCGCACCAGATCGTCGAGATCGACGGTGATCGATACGAAAGACTCGTCCCACACCGGCGCGCGGCTGCGCACGTCGCCGGCGGGGCCTACCAGATGCGACGTCCCGAAGAAGCGCTTGCCACCTTCGGTGCCCACCAGATTCACGAAGCTGGCGAAGACGCCATGCTCTTCGGCGATATCGCGAATGAGCCGCTCCCAGCGCGCCGCGCTGTTCGGCCCCGGAATGCCGTCGGTGCGCGGCCATGGGCCACGCGCCGGCGCTGCCGATGACACGAAGACCACCTGGGCGCCATCGAGGGCGGCAAGCGTCCCGCTGATGGAGTGCCAGGCATCTTCGCAGACGAGCAGCGCGGCCCGCCCCCACGGCGTTTCGAACGCGCGGATGTCGGTACCGCGCTCCACGAAGCGCTCTTCGTCGAAGAGGCCGTACGTGGGCAGGAAGTTCTTGCGGTGCACGTGGCGCAGCACCGGTGGCCCATCGTCGAGGCCGATGGTGATGTACGCCGCAGCATTATGCAGCGTATCCCGCCACCGTTCGTAGAAGCCAATCACGACATCCAGGGGGACCGCGTCCATCCCCGCCGCCGCACACGCGGTGCGGTAGGCGTCATCGAGTTCGTAGGCCAGCGCGCCGGCGGTGAGCGCGACCTCGCGGACGCCGCCTTCGACGAAGTAGCCGGAGAGCGCCGTTTCCGGGAACTGCACGATCTGCGGGCGCGGCTCCAATGCGGCGGCCTGCGCGCACAGTCGGCCCACGCGGGCGAGGTTCGCGGCGGTGTCACCCTTGCGGGGCGCAAACTGACACAGCGCAATCGTAAGCGGTCGGATCGGTTCGACGGACATGCTGGAAAATACGCCCCGAGTCGCCCGAACCGTACCGGCTGAACCGTGTAAAATTCCGCTATGGCTTTTCTCCGCATGACCTGGTGCACCCGTCGCGCCACCATCGCCGCGATGGTGGCCATGTCGGCCGTTCCCGTCCTGCCCGGCGTGCTCCCCGCGCAGGGGGGCGCGCCCGCGGCGAGCGCCCCCGGTGCCGGTACCGGTGAACCGTGGCGCATCATCACCCCGCCGCAGGCCTCGGTGGTGCTCGCCCGAGATGGCGCCGTCATCGGTCAGTTCGGTCGCGAGCGGCGCATCAGTATCTCGGTCCGCAGCCTCCCCAAGTACGTCGGGCAGGCGTTCATCGCGGTCGAGGACAAACGCTTCTACCAGCACGATGGGGTGGACCTCGTCGGCGTCGCCGGTGCGCTCAAGGACGCCGTGACCAAGGGCGAAATGCGCGGGGCCAGCACCATTACGCAGCTCCTCGTGGGCAACATGCACCCCGATGTGATCGACCGGCGGGACAAGTCGCCGGGGCGCAAGCTGCGCGAGCAGCAGGCGGCGCGCGAGATGGAACGTCACTACAACAAGGAACAGATCCTTGAGGCGTTCCTGAACCAGATCTCCTTCGGGCGCGGCGCCTACGGCATCGAGATGGCGGCGCGCCAGTACTTCGGGAAAGGCGCCGCCGAGCTCACACTGGCCGAAGCGGCCAGTCTGGCCTCGATGCCCAAGAGCCCGGTGCTGTACGATCCGGCCAAGTACCCCGATCGCAATCGCGAGCGACGCAACACCGTCCTCGCGCTGATGGCCGCCCAAGGGTACATCACCGCCGCGCAGGCGAGCGCGGCGCAACGGGAACCGGTTCGCACGATCACCCCGAGCGCCGCCGTCGCGCCCTGGGTCACCGATGTCGTGCGCGTGCAGGCCGAACGCGCCGGCGTCCCCGTCACGCAGGGTGGCTATCGCATTCATACCACCATCGACGCCGGCCTGCAGCGCGCCGCGCAGCAGGCGCTCTCGAGCGGCATCGACGAGATCGAATCGCGCCCCGGCTTCCGTGGGCAGCGGTGTGCCGCGCGCGCCGACTCCTCGCCGCCCGCCGGCAAGAAGCCGCGCGTGGACGCCTGCCTCGAGGGGGCGGCCGTCGTGCTCGACCCAACGACCGGCGAAGTCCGCGCGCTCGTGGGGGGGCGTGATTACGCGCGCTCGAGCTTCAACCGTGCGGTCGACGGCAACCGCCAGCCCGGCTCAAGCTTCAAGGCGTTTGTCTATGCGCAGGCCATCGCGCAGGGGCTCACGCCCACTGCCCTCGTCGCCGACACGGCACTGCATCTCCGGCTCGACAACGGGCAGATCTACAGCCCCGACAACGCCGACAACACCTTCCTCGGCATGCTCACGCTGCGCGAGGCGCTGACGCGCTCGCGCAACCCGGTGGCAGTACAACTCGCACTCAGTGTCGGCATGGACTCGGTGACGGCGCTGGCGCGCCGCGCCGGCCTGCGCGCACCGATCGCCCCCTACCCGTCGAGTGCGCTCGGTGCGAGCGTCGTGCAGCCGCTCGACTTCGTGGCGGCCTATGCCAGCTTCGACAACGGAGGAGTCGGGGTCGATCCGCGCTTCATTGCCCGCATCGATGACCGCACCGGCAAGGCCGTGTTCTCGCCGCCGGGCTCGCCGGCGCGCCCCGCCATGGACCCGCGGGTGGCGTTCATCATGCGCGACATCATGACCGACGTCGTGAATCGCGGCACCGCGACGGCCCTCCGGAAGATCGTTCCACCGCAGGTCCGCGTTGCGGGCAAGACCGGGACAACGAACGACAATACCGATGTCTGGTTCGTGGGCATGACCCCGGAGCTCGTGCTCGGGGTCTGGCTCGGTTTCGACAAGCCGGCGATGATCGCGCCCGGCGCTGCCGGTGGCACGCTGGCGGCCCCCATCGCTGGACGGATCATCGCCGCCGCATACGGGAGCAAACCCAGTGGTGCATGGACCCCGCCACCGGGCCTCGTCTCCGCGGAAATGGACCGCACCACCGGCAAGCCCGCCGACGCCAAAACCCTCGCCGAAAACCGCTATACAGAGTGGTTTCTGCTCGGCACCGAGCCCGGGGCGCTCAGCTGGCCCTGGAGCCTCTTCCGGATGGGACCGATCGGTCCATGATCGATCTAATCTAAGTCGTTGATATATAACGACTTATAAAACCCTACCGGAATGTCGGGGAGAATCGTGCGCCAGGCACAGTTTGCCCTACGGAGCATTACGGACGCGAACTGGTAGAGAACCGGAATTGTTTGCGCCGGTTCCAATGCCGATCTATGTGTCCATGACGCCCACTGATGTGCTCCCGTTCCGCCGCCCTGTTGCGACGACGCACCCCGCGGCCCCCGCCACGACCGGTTCGACCCGGGGTGGCACCGGCATCGTGATGATGAACCTGGGTGGACCGGCCACGCTCGACGATGTGGAGCCATTCCTGCTCCGCCTCTTCGCCGACCGGGAGATCATCCAACTCCCCTGGCAGGATGTGCTGGGGAAGTTCATCGCCACGCGCCGCGCGCCCAAGGTGCGCAAGCTGTATGAGCGCATCGGTGGCGGATCGCCGATTCTCAAGTGGACCTCGCTGCAGGGCGAAGCGATGTGCAAGCGGCTCGACGAAATGTCGCCGGAGACGGCCCCGCACAAGTTCTACGTGGCGTTCCGCTACACGCACCCGTTCGCGGATGATGCGCTGCAGCAGATGAAGGCCGACGGCATCACGCGCGCGGTGGCCTTCACGCAGTATCCGCAGTGGTCGTGCTCCACGACCGGCTCGAGCCTGAACGATCTGTGGCGCGCCGCCGAGCGGACGGGAACCAAGGACGCGTTCGAGTGGAGCATCATCGACCGGTGGGGCGAGCACCCGGGCTTTGTGCGCGCCATGGCCAGCGCGGTGGAGGATGGCCTCGAGCAGTATCCCGAGGCCGAACGCGATGACGTGCTGGTGCTGTTCAGTGCGCACTCGCTGCCGCTCAAGGTGATCGATCGCGGGGATGCGTACCCCGCCGAGATCGGCGCCACCGTGAGCCGCGTGGTGGAGGCAATCGGCCTCCGCAATCCGTACATGGTGAGCTACCAGTCGGAAGTCGGCCCGCTCCGTTGGTTGGGGCCGAGCACGGAAACGGTCATCGAGCAACTCGGGCATCGCGGCGAGAAGAATCTGCTCGTGGTGCCGATCGCCTTCACGAGCGATCACATCGAAACGCTGTCGGAGCTCGACCTCGAATACGGGGAGTTGGCCCACAATCTCGGCATGACGGGCTACAAGCGGGCGCCGGCCCTCAACGGCCGCACCGAGTTCCTCGACGCGCTCGCCGATATCGTCTTCGAGCACCTCGCCGAGGGGAAGCCGTTCGGTCCGAACTACCGTCGCAAGTGCCCTGGCTGCACCAACGCGGCCTGCCGCGGTGTGCCGTCACGACTCGCGGCGGCCTCCCCGATGGCGGCGACGGTGGCAACGCCGTCGGCCTGTGTGTCCGCGGCGCATCACGAGGCGCTGGAAGAGTCGGTGGCCGGTCTCTGATCGAGGCGTCCATGTTCCTGCTCCCCTTCCACGTCGTCAGCTGCTCACACGAACACAATGAGCATGATCTGATCGGTCGCCTGCGGCTCACGCCGGAGCGGCTCGAGCAGGCGCTGGTGGCGCTCCAGGGGCAGGGGGCCAACGCGGTGCTGCTCAGCACCTGTCATCGCACCGAGTTGTACTGGTGGGGTGAGGACGACCTCGGCGCGTGGTTCCACGACACCCTCGTCCGCCGTGTGCGCGGCGGCGAGGCGTTGTTCGTGGACCGCGCGGACGCCGACCTGGCGGTGCGGCATCTCTTTGCCGTGACCGCCGGTATGCGCTCGGCGCGCTTCGGCGAGCCGGAGATTGCCGGTCAGCTCAAGCGTGCGTGGCAGGCGGCGCATGATGCAGGCATGGCGCAGGGGCCGATCGATCGCCTCTTCCGGCAGGCCGTGGACGCGTCGCGCCACATTCGCGCGGCGATGGGCACCGACGCGGACCCATCGCTCGGCAAGCGTGTCCGCGACTGCATAGCGCGCCAGGTCGGTGCGTCGTATGACACGACCCGCCCGCGCGAAGTGCTGGTGGTAGGGTCGGGTGATGCGGCCCGCACGGTGCTCGAGGCGCTTCGTCTTGAGCCAGTGGCGGGCGTGCGCGCGACCGTCACCTCGCGCACCGATGCGCGCGCGGAAGCCCTCGCGCACACCTTCCACGTGCCCGTGGCACCGTGGGCCACGCGGGATGACGCGGTGGCGAAGGCCGATGTGGTGGTGTTCGCGGTGCACGTGACATCGCCCATGGTCGGCGGGATGACGCAGGCGCTGGCGCTGCCTCGCCGCGCCAATCGCGCCCTCTGGATCGATCTCGGCGTACCGGGTGCGATCGCGGTGGGCTTTGCGGCCCCCGGCATCGAGGTGGTGACGCTCGACCAGCTCGAAGACGCCGCCGCGCCCGCCATTCGCGAGGCGCGCGCGCGTCGCGCGAGTATCGCGCTGCAGCAAGAACTCGCCCGCTGCGCGCGCGAAACCCACCGCGTGCAACTCGGCCAGCGTCTCGGCGCCCTCGAAGAGCAGGCGGTCGCCTTCGCCACCGCGCACGGCGATGAGCCCGCCGACGAAGTCGCCCGACGAGTGGCGCGATTGGTACTGCGAGAGCTGACGCGCGCCTGAACGGCGGGTACGACGGAAGCCTGTACATCGGAAGCTGAACATCGGAAGCCGAACATCGGGAACTGCGGTTCTCGCCGTCCAGCTCCCGCGGTTCAGCTTCCGCAGTACAGGCTTCCGCCGTTATCGCAGTGCAGTCACCAGCGCCCGCACCACGCCCCGCACCTGCCCCCCGCTGATCGCTCCCATCAGGCAGATCTGCACCCAGTTCCGCGCGCGGAGGTACTCGCTCTCGAACGCGATGTCCCATCCCTGCCCGCGTAGGGCGTCCCCCACGCATTGTGCATCCACCTCCGGGGGCAACGCGATGGTATGCACCACGGGTGATGCGACCGCCGCAGGAGCGAGCACGGTGAGACCGGCGGCGCTGAGCGACTGTCGCAGCCAGGCGCTCCATCGTACGCGCTCCGTGTACGTAGCTGACCAGTCCTTGGCTGTGAGCGCGGCATCGAGCGCTGCGAGCAGGTTGGACGATTGCGTGAAGGGCACCCCGCCTGATGCCACGGCGTAGCCGAGGTCGAGATAGCGCGGGATGTTGGCGTGGGGGGCCGGGGTGTCCTCGTGCAGGACGATCGCGATGCCCGGATAGGCGCCGATAGCCTTCCCGCTGACGGCGCTCGCCATCCACACGCCGGCGAGCGACAGCGGGAGCGCACCCAGGCTGCTGATGGCATCGAGCGCGAGGCGCGCGTCGTGCGCACTGGCGATGCGGCGCAGCGCGTCGAGATCGTTCACCACCCCGGTGGACGTTTCGGAGTGGACCGCCCAGAGCCAGGTGGCCTGCGCTTCGCGCATGGCGAGCTCGACGCCGTCCCAATCCATGGGCTCGCCCCACGGCGCGGACACCACCGTATGCCGCAAGCCGAGCCGACGTGCGTGATCCACCAGACGCTGACCAAACTCGCCGTTCGCGAGCACGACGCCGCGGCCCGGCAGCTGCGCCAGCTGCGCGCCCACGACATCGTTCGCGAGGGTCCCCGAGCCGAGCAGCAACGAGCCGTGACGCGCGTGGGTGCGTGCGCACAGCGCCGCGCGGACCCGCGCATGCTGCGCGAGGAAGTCGGTGGCGCGATGGGAGGTCGGCGGCTCGGCGAAGGCGCGGCGCACGGCGTCGTACATCGCCACGGGTCCCGGCAGAAAGCGTCCACCTGTCGGACGTGCCACCCGCGATGTCAGTGAGGCGGTATCCGGCCACAGCGACGCGCGCGCCGCCACGGTTTCCAACTCGAGATACATCGGCTGATACTCGGCACCGGGCGTCCCGATGCGATGGGCGAAGGGCACGCACCCCATGTGACCATAGAGGGCAAGCTGCCGTGTGGTACCCGAGAGCACACCCAGGTCGAAGCCCTGCCCGACAAAGTGGGCAATGAGCGTTTGCAGCAGGCGCGCGAGGACCCGGGTGGCACGATACGCTGGGTCTACCGCCAGCAGACGGATCTCCACGGCGCGTGTGTGCGGCGGCAGCCACGTATCGATGGGGCCCAGCTTCTGGTCGAGCGAAAAGGGGCGCTGCGCCCGACCGCACACCATGCCCACCACCTCACCGTCGACCTCGTACACGACATAGAGATTCTCGTCGTGGAACCGGTCCACCAGCCGACGCTCGGCGTTCGGCGGGTGCTGCGGGATTTCCTCGACGAACGTGCGGTAGTTGAGACGGTGGATCGCCTCCATGTCGTCGGGCGTCGCGAGGCGCGCCCGGCCAGCCGTGGCCGCGGTCGTTGAGGGCATGGCGTCAACTTGCCCCGCGGTTCGCATTCCCGGAATACGTCAGATGACGGATGGGCTGACACAAAGTTGCCCATCACGCCGTTGGAACGCATCGTAGCGGCCACGCTTGTCCGATTCCTGAACTGCGAGCCATATGACTCTCCGCATCGACCGCATCGCGAAGACCTACCCCAACGGGGTCCGCGCCCTTCACGACATCTCGCTCACGATCCCGCCGGGGATGTTCGGGCTGTTGGGGCCCAATGGCGCCGGCAAGTCGTCGCTGATGCGGACGATCGCCACCCTCCAGCCGCCCGACAGCGGGAGCATCACCTTCCGCGACATCGACGTGCTCAAGGAGCCGGAGCGGTTGCGCTCCCAGCTGGGCTATCTGCCGCAGGAGTTTGGGCTCTACCCCAACATGCCCGCCGAGGCGATCCTCGATCACTTTGCCACCCTCAAGGGCGTCGTGAACCCCGGCGAGCGCAAGGATCTGGTGGGCACGCTGCTGCAGCAGGTCAACCTGTACGACGTGCGCAAGAAGAGCGTCGGCGGCTACTCCGGCGGCATGAAGCAGCGGCTGGGGATCGCCATCGCCCTTGCCGGCAGCCCCAAGCTGCTCATCGTGGACGAGCCCACGGCCGGTCTCGATCCCACCGAGCGCAACCGCTTTCTCAATCTGCTCGCCGACATCGGCGAGGATGTCGTCGTGATTCTCTCCACGCACATCGTCGAGGATGTGCGTGAGCTGTGCTCGCAGATGGCGATCATCAACAAGGGGCAGGTGGTGGTGCAGGGCGAGCCCGAGCGCATTATCGACGAAGTGCGCGGCCGCATCTGGCGCCGCACGATCCCGCGCGCGCAGGCGGATGACTACAAGCGGCAGTATCAGGTGATCTCCACGCGCATGGCGGCCGGTAACACGGTGTTGCACGTCTATGCTGAGTCCAATCCCGGTGACGGATTCGCGGCGATGGAGCCGGACCTCGAGGATGTGTACTTCCACCGCTTGGCGGAGGTGTCCGGCGGACGCGTGCCGGTGGAGGCGTAATGTTCTGGCCGCTCTTTCGCTTTGAACTCCGGAGTCACTTCCGGCGGCCGGTCACGTGGCTGTATGTGGCCATCATGTTCGCCATGGCGTTCTTCACGCTGAGCACCGATGCCTTCCTGCAAGGGCAGGTGCTGGGGAAGGTCAAGAAGAACAGTCCGTACTCTCTGTCGCAGATCTACGGCATCCTGCTGGCCGTCGGCCAGATCATCACCAGTGCCCTGGTCGGCACCACCGTGCTGCGCGACTACGACGCCGGCGTGCACGAGATCCTCTTCAGTACGCGGATCACCCGCGGGGGATATCTGGGTGCCAAGTACGTGGCCGCGTTTCTGGCGATGCTCCTCGTCTTCGCCGCGCTTCCAGTCGGCGCAATGGTGGGGACATTCATGCCGTGGGTCGACACGACCACACTCCAGCCCTTTCAGTTCTGGCACTATTGGCAACCGTTCCTGCTGATCGGGGTGCCGGGCGTCTTCTTTCTGAGTGGTCTGCTCTTCGCGGTCGGGTCGCTGACTCGCAGCAACTTCTCGGTGTATGTGGCCGGTATTCTGCTGCTCGTGGGCTACTCGGTCGGCGACGATCTGGTCCGTCAGCTCGACAAGGATCAGCTCGCCAATCTCATCGATCCCTTCGCGCTGCGTTCGATCGATCTGGTGACGCGCTACTGGACGCCGGTCGAGAAGAATGCTCGCACGCTGCCGATCGTGGGCTTCATCGGGGCAAACCGTCTGCTGTGGGCAAGCATCGGGGCGCTCTTTCTGGCCCTGGCGTTCCGCTTCGTCCGTCTCGAGAAGCATGGCATGACGGTCTCCCGCAAGCGGAAGAAGGCCGAGGAGAAGGCGTTCGCGCCGTCGGCCACGCTGCGGCGGACTGCCAGGGCGTATCCGCCAACACCGGCCTTTGCCGGCTGGTGGAGTGTGACCCGCTTTCACGTGCAGTCGCTCATCCGGTCAGTGCCGTTCCTCGCCATCGCCGCCATCGGCTTCATCAACGTGCTGATGAACGGCTGGTATGCCGATCAGACGGGGCAGAACAAGAGCTGGCCGATGAGCTGGCTGATGGCCGAATCGTCCATCAACAGCGCGTCGCTGTTTATCGTGGTCCTGCTGACGTTCTACGCGGGCGAACTGGTGTGGCGTGAGCGGCAGGTGAAGCTCGATCAGGTGCTCGATGCCGCGCCGGTGCGCTCCTGGAGCATACTCAGCGGCAAGTACACCGCGATGGTGGTGCTGCTGCTCGTTTTCTCCACGGTCTGCATGCTCGGCAGCATGATGGTGCAGGTGCTCAAGGGCTATCCGCACATCGATCTGCCGGTGTACGCGCTGTACGTGTATCTCGCCGACTTCCCCGGCTGGCTGGTGATGACGGCCATCGCCTTTCTGGTGCAGTCGGTGGTCCCCCGGAAACCCATTGGCTACGTCGTGATCATTCTCGTGTGGGTCGGGAATGTCGCCATGATCAACATGGGGTACGACTACCGGCTGCTGCAGATTGGGACATCTCCGGCGTTGCGCTGGTCGGACCTCAACGGGACCGGGCCATATCTGGCCGCGTTCCCCGCGGTGCAGGCCTTCAATGCGTGTCTGGCGTTGCTGTTCCTGTCGCTCACGTACCTCGTATGGCAGCGCGGCACCCAGATGGCCGCGTTCGGCGCCCGACTGAAGGACCGCCTGTCACAAGGTACCGTATGGCTGGCGATGGGCAGCTCGGTCGGTGCCACGGCCGCCGGTGGCGTCTTCTACTACAACGCGAGCATCGAGAACCGCTACCTCACCCGGAAGGAAAGTGAGCGACGGCAGGCGGCCTACGAGCAGACGTGGCGGCGCTATGAGACGCTCACCGCTCCGCATGTGGTGGGCATCGCGCTCGACGTGGACTTCGAGCCGACGGCGGGTCGCGCGCGGGTTGGCAGCCGGTTCACCCTGATCAATCGACAGGCCACGCCAATCGACACCGTGCTCGTCAACGTCGCTGCCGATGCGCCGGGGCTGGCGGTGTCGCTCGACTCACTGGCGTTCGATCGCCCGTTCACCGTGCTCAAGACCGACACGGTCTTCGGCGTGCAGCTCATCAAGCTCGGCTCGCCGCTCCTGGCTGGGGATACGGTGCGCGTGCGCTCGGTGCAGCGCTTCCGCGTGCGCGGGTATCCGAGCGGACAGCCTGATCGCTCGCTGGTGGCCAATGGCACGTTCTTCAATCGAGACAAATTTCCCACCTTCTTCTACGACAACCAGAAGGAGCTGCAGAGCGACGAACTGCGCCGGAAGTACAAGCTGGCACTCCAGCGCCGCGGTAAGCCACGCACCGACAGTGCCTCGCTGTACCGGCAGTCGTTCCTGGCCGACGCCGACGCGGCCACGTTCACGGCAACCGTGAGTACCGATCCCGATCAGATCGCGATGGCGCCGGGCTATCTGCAGCGCGAGTGGACGCAGAGCGGGCGGCGCTACTTCACGTACACGATGGATGCGCCGATCGACAACTTTTTCTCGGTGCTGTCGGCCCGGTGGACGGTCACCAAGGCGCAGTGGCAGAACGTGAGTATCGAGGTGTATCACCATCCGACGCACACGTTCAACGTGCCGCGCATGATCGAGGCGTCCAAGGCGAGTCTGGCGTTTTACTCGCATGAGTTCGGGCCGTATCAGCACCGGCAGCTGCGCATCCTGGAGTTTCCGCGCTATGCCGGCTTCGCGCAGTCGTTTCCGAATACCGTGCCCTATTCGGAAGACATCGGTTTCGTGGCCCGGGTGGACACCACCAACATCGAAGATACGGACCTGCCGTACTTCGTCACCGCGCACGAGATCGCGCACCAGTGGTTCCCGTACCAGCGCATGCCCGCCGACGTGGAAGGCTCGCAGATGCTCTCCGAGTCGCTGTCGGAGTACGCCGCGCTCGTGATCACCGATCGTGCTCACGGGCGGCCATTCACGCAGAAGTTCCTGCGGGCCGAGCTTGAGCGGTATCTCCGTGGTCGGGCGGGCGAGACGAAGGGCGAGCATCCGCTCACGCGCGTGGACCTGCAGAGCTACATCTGGTATCAGAAGGGGTCGCTGGCGTTGTTCGCCCTACGCGATCTCATCGGCGAAAAGGCGCTGCATGGCGCGCTCCGGGCCTATCTAGACGAAGGACGTCAACACCCGGGGCCGCCGTACGCGACGTCGCTCGACCTGATGCGCCATATTCGCGCGGCCACGCCAGACTCCCTGCAGCAGGCGGTGGACGATTACTTCGAAGCGATCACGCTGTGGGACGTGAAGACCGACAGCGTGGTTGCCACGCCGCTGCCAGGCGGGCAGTTCAAGGTCACGGTGATCGGCACGGCCGTGAAGTTCCGTGCCGACTCGCTTGGTACCGAAACGCCCGCGCCGCTCAACGACTATATCGACGTGGGCCTGTTCGACGCGCCCAAGTCGGGCGCGCGCCTCGGCGATGTGATCGCGATCCGCAAGATCAAGGTGACCGGCGGTACGGTACGCGCCGAGTTCACCGTTCCTCGCAAGCCGGCGCGCGCGGGGATCGATCCGTACAATCTCCTGATCGACCGCGTACCGAGCGACAATTCCAAGGACGCGCGGTAGCGATCAATCTGGCTGGCGCGGGGGCCGGGTGTGAAAAAGGCCGCAGGTCTCTGGGCTTGGGAAGCCGAAGGGTTCCCAACCCCGGAGACTGCGGTCTTTTTCATAGCCGGCCTCCGCGCCGCGCCGCGCCGCGCCACGCCACGCCGCGCGCGAACGCCTCGTCTAGACGCCGACCAGCTCCTCGACTGCCGCGGCGGTCGACGCGTCGACCAGCGCGATCTTGAGCACGTCGCGCAGCGTCTCGACCGGGTGGAAGGTGAGCTGCTCGCGCACCTCGTCCGGCACGTCCTCGAGATCGGCCTCGTTGGCCTTCGGGATGATGACGTCCTTGATGCCGGCGCGGTGGGCGCCGAGCACCTTTTCCTTGACGCCACCAATCGGGAGCACGCGGCCGCGGAGCGTGATCTCGCCGGTCATCGACACATCGCGCCGCACCTTGCGGTTCGACATTTCGCTAACCAGCGCGGTCGCGATCGCGATGCCGGCACTCGGACCGTCCTTCGGAATTGCGCCAGCGGGCACATGAATATGCGCTTCGCTCGCGCTCGCCACGCGGTCGAGCGGGATCCCCAGCGCCTCGGCGTTGTTGGTCGCGTACGTCAGCGCCGCCCGCGCGCTTTCCTTCATGACGTCGCCGAGCTGGCCGGTCAGAATCAACGAGATCGGTCCCACGCGAACCACGTCGTCGCCCTCTGAGGTCTTCGGCCGCGTGGCGCCGCGCCGGATGCTCGCTTCCACGAACATGATGTCGCCGCCCATCGGCGTGTAGTACATGCCGGTGGCGATGCCCACCTCGTCGTGTTCGTTGGCACGCTCCGGATGGACCTTCGGGCGGCCGAGGAGATCGCGCACCTCGTCGCTGTCGATCTGCTTGTCGTCGATGGCCGTGGTATCACCCATCGCCACACGACGCGCCACCTTGCGGGCGACGGCACCGAGCTGGCGCTCCAACTGGCGGACGCCGCTTTCGCGGGTGTATTCACTGATGACCTTCATGACCGCCTCGTCGGTGAACGAGAGCTCGCGCTTGGCGAGACCGCTCTCCTCGAGCTGGCGGGGGATCAGATACGTCTTGGCGATCTCCGCCTTCTCCCGCTCGGTGTAGCCGCTGAACTCCACGACTTCCATGCGGTCGAGCAGTGGCCCCGGAATGTTCTGAATGAAGTTCGACGTGGCGATGAACAGCACTTCGCTCAGGTCGAACGGCACGCCCAGATAGTGATCGGTAAACGAGTCGTTCTGGGCCGGATCGAGCACTTCCAGCAGCGCGCTCGACGGATCGCCCTGGTACGACTGTCCGAGCTTGTCGACTTCGTCCAGCAGGAACACAGGATTCTTGGTGCCGGCCTGCTTCATCCCCTGGATGATGCGGCCGGGCATGGCGCCCACGTACGTGCGGCGATGGCCCCGGATGTCGGCTTCGTCGCGGGCACCACCCAGGGCCACGCGCACGTACTCGCGGCCGAGCGCGCGCGCGATCGACTTGGCGATGCTCGTCTTGCCCACACCCGGCGGGCCGTTGAACAGGAGGATCGGGCCACGCGCCATCGCGCGCGCCTTGGCTTCCTTGGTGTCGGTGATCGGTCGGTCGTCGTCGGCGCTGTTCAGCGTCGGCGTCGCATCCGTCGCTTCGCCCTTGAGCTTGGAGACCGGGAATTCGCCGGTCGTGGCGACTTCCGCGGCGACCTGCTGGGCCCGCAGCTGACGGACCGCGAGGAACTCGAGGACGCGATCCTTCACATCCTTGAGGCCATAGTGATCCTCATCAAGGATCTCACCGGCGCGCGCCAGCTCGAGGTGATCGTCGCTCCGCGTGTTCCACGGCAGCTCGGCGATCCACTCGAGGTAGGTGCGAATGACCTGCGCTTCCATGCTTTCGCGACCGGCACGCTCCAGGCGCCCCAGTTCGCGCTCCACCTCGGCGCGCCCCTCCTTGGAGAGGACGAGCTTGTTGAGCTTCTCCCGCAGCTCGGCGATCTCCTTGGAGGAGTCGTCGTCGCCGAGTTCCTTCTGAATGGCCTTGAGCTGCTCGCGCAGGAACATCTCGCGCTGGCGTTCGCCGAGCTCTTCCTGCACCTGGCTCTTGATGTCTTCCTGCGCCTCGAGCAGGCCAATCTGGCGCTGCACGTGCACCAGCACGCGGCGGAGGCGCTCTTCCACGCTGAGCGTTTCGAGCAGCCCCTGCTTCTCGGGCACGGTGAGTTCGATGTAGCCGGCCACGAGGTCGGAGAAGCGGCCAGCGTCCTCGACCGAGTCGAGCACCTGGTGCACCACTTCCTCGGGGAGCCCGCGCTTCTCACCCAACTCGGCCGCGCGCTCGCGCGCTTCCTTATGGAGCGCTTCGAACGCCGGGTCCTTGAGGTTGAGCGGCAGCATTTCTTCGGCTTGCACCGTGACCGCGGTGAGATAGCCGTCGGTTTCCCCGTACTGCAGTGCCGTGGCGCGCTGTTCACCCTGCAACAGCAGCTGCACGCCGCCGAGCCCGCGCTGGATCTGCCCGATGCGGGCAATCACGCCGGTGGTGAAGAGAATGTCCGACGTGGGTTCCTCGGTGTTGTCCCGCTGCGCGACAGCAAAGACCAGCCGGTCACCCTTGAGCGCCGTTTCGATGGCGCGCAGGGTGCCAGGGCGGCCCGCCGCAATAAGGGCGGTGATCCCGGGGAACATGACCGTCCCGCGCAGTGGCAGGACCGGAAGCGTGAGGCGCTGACCCATAATCGACAAATCCTGAGCAGAGAGATGAGGCGACCATCTTCCGGCACGATTCGCACCGTGCGGGAGCCGCCATCCCGGCAGGTCTGGGGAATGTGCACCCGTGCGCTGGCGCCGGCTTGGCGGGGAGGTGCCGGATTGGCGGGAGAGGGACCGGAGGTGGGAGGTCAGACGCGAGTACCCCCTCGGGCTTCAGGTGGAAGGGAAAGAGGAAGTGGGCATCAGGACCGCCGCGGTCCTGACGCCCACCTCCTGTGCTCCTCCCGCCGGATGCCTGAGGGGTTACCCACATCGGTCGTCTGACCTCCCGGGTCCGACCTCAGACCATCCCCGCGTGTCGCTTTGCAACTCCCCGCCCCCTCCCCCCGTAGGGCCCTCCGTCCGGTGTTCCACGGTTCCCTCGGCCTTCGGACGCCACCCGATGCTGTTGTCGGTATCTCCTCGGTGCTACAATGGGGAGTACCGGCCTCGACTCCCCTATTCCACACGCGTGTCCGACCCCTTCGCCCCATCTGAAGACGCTGAACTCCGAGCCCACGTAGAGCAGGCGCTGAGCGCCGCCTACGAGCTCGACTGTGAGATCGGCCGCGGGGGAATGGGCATCGTCTACCGGGCCCGTGACCGGCGGCTCAAGCGCTTTGTCGCGATCAAGTTGTTGCCGCCCGAGCTGTCGTTCCGGCGGGATGTCCGCTCGCGATTCCTGCGCGAGGCGGAAACCGCGGCGCAGCTGAGCCATCCCAACATCGTGCCGATCTACTCGGTCGATGAGGTGGGGAATCTCGTCTTCTTCGTCATGGCGTGCATTGATGGCGACAACCTCGCCAAGAAGCTCGCCACCCGCGGTCCGCTCCCCATCGAGGATGTGCGCCGCTGGCTGCTCGAAGTCGGCGAGGCGCTTGCCTACGCCCATGCGCGTGGCGTCGTGCACCGCGACATCAAGCCCGACAACATCCTGCTCGACGGCATCGACGGGCGCGCGCTGGTCACCGACTTCGGCATTGCGCGCGCCGCGACCGACAGCGCCGATGGCGGCCGCCTCACGGCGACCGGCATGGCGATTGGCACGCCTGCGTACATGTCCCCCGAGCAGGCGTCGGGCGATCGCGATCTCGATGCCCGGAGCGATCTGTATTCGCTGGGCGTCGTGGCGTACCAGATGCTCTGCGGCGAGCCGCCGTTCACCGGCAACACGACGCCGGCGCTGCTCGTGAAGCATCTGGCCGAAGCGCCGATCCCCATCTCGCAGCGCCGCCACGATGTGCCGCCCGATCTGGCCGCCATCGTCATGCGGCTGCTCGAGAAGAACCCCGATCATCGCTTTCAGAGCGCCACCGAGATGGTACAGGCGCTCAAGACGGGTGTGGTCAACGGGGCCTCGCGCGCCGCGATCAATCCCACGTCGCCGGTGAACTTCAACGGCGCCCCCATTGGCGGGATGCCGATGAGCGGGATGTCGGCCGGCATGCCCGGCAATCAATCGGCGGCGCCCGGGTACGCCCCACCGGCGTACACGCCGCGCACGCTCACCAGCGAGCCGGCCGCGCCCATGCCGCGCCCGTTGGGCTTTGGGATGGACGCCACGGTGAATCGCGGCGGCGATCCGGCGTACATGGCTGGGAACGATTTCCGTGGCACGTACACGCCGGATGGCATGTACACGCCCACGGCGTCGGAGCTCGCGCGCTGGAACGCGCCGCAGGTGGTCGCGTATCGCCGCAAGCTCGGGCCGTTCATCTTCTTCGGTCTCCCACTCGCCGGCATTTCGCTCGTCACGAACTCCGAGATCGGCTCCATCCCCACGTTGTGGGGCGTCTATATCGGCTGGAAGTACGCGAAGCTCTGGTCCGACGGTTACGACTGGCGCGATGTGCTGCGGCAGCCGAAGGATCGCATGTTCGGGGAAGTCCTCTCCGACCTCGTCGACAGCGTGACCTCGGTCTTCAGCCGGAAGAAGCGCGATGAGCTCCGCGCGCAGGGCCGGAGCAATCGCAATACGCTGAGTGCCGTGCTCCGCCCGGGCACGCCGCTCCCCGGCATGGTGCCCGTCGCCCGCGGCCTGATGATGCAGCCGCAGGCACCGGTGCGTGACGATGAGCTGGGGGCCTATCTGCCGCTGGTGCAGGGTGCGCGGGCCGACCGCGAAGAGATCGCGCGCCTGTTGGCCACCGTACCGGCCAACGAGCGTTCGCGGATTCCGGATGTCGCCGGTACCGCAATCGATCTCGTGAACAAGGTCGAGCTGATCGCGCGCGATCTGGCGCGCCTCGAGCTCGAGCAGGGGCCGGCCATGCTACAGCGCGTCGAGGCCGAAATCGCCGCGCTCGAGGCCGAGGCCAATCCGCTCGATACCTCCCGCAGCGAAGCCCGGGTGCGTCGATTGGCGCAGCTGCGTCGCGAGCGTCGCGCGCACGTGGACGCCCAGCAGAAGATCACCACGCGCCGCGGCCAGCTGGAAAGCTGCCGCCTTGCCCTCGAGAACGTGCGCCTCGATCTGGTCCGGCTGCGGACGGGCAACAGCTCGGTGCAGAGTGTCACCCTCGTCGCCGAACAGGCGATGGCCATGGCGCGCGAGGTCGACATCGCCGTGCAGGCGGCGAGTGAAGTTCGCGACCTGACCACCGCGCGTTCGGGCACGGCCTGACGGCCCGCCCATGGCCGGTACTCCCATTCCGACGCGTGCCGAAGGCGCGCACGGGGCCGACGCCGCGTTGCTGCGCGATCGGGTCACGGCGGCCATTGGCGATGTCTATCTGATCGGCGAGGAAGTGGGCCGCGGCGGCATGGCCGTGGTCTACGCTGCCGAAGATGTGCGGCTCCAGCGCCCGGTGGCGCTCAAGGTGCTGCCCCCCGAGCTGGCGTTTCGACCGGACGTGCGCGAGCGCTTCGTACGTGAAGCGCAAACGGCGGCACGTCTCAATCATCCGCACATCGTGCCCATCTACGCGGTGCACGAAGTCGGCGGGATGGTCTGTTTCGCCATGGCCCTCGTGCGTGGCGAAAGCCTGGCGGCCCGCGTGCTGCGTGAGGGCAAGCCGTCGTTCGAGTTCATCGCGCGCATGCTCGAACAGGTGGCCGACGCACTCGCCTATGCGCATGCCTGTGGCGTGGTCCATCGCGACATCAAGCCCGACAATGTGCTGATCGATCAGGACAGCGGACGCGCGATGGTGACCGACTTCGGCATTGCACGCGCGGCCGAAGGGGGCTCGCGGCTCACGCAGACCGGCATTGCCGTGGGCACGCCGGCGTTCATGAGCCCCGAGCAGGCGATGGGCGATCGCGAAGTCGACGGGCGGAGTGATGTCTATTCAGTCGGCGTCGTCGGCTATCTCATGGTGGCCGGTAAGCTCCCCTTCGAAGCGAGCAGCACGCCGGCAATGCTCATGAAGCATGTGAGCGATTCGCCGCCGCCGCTGCGCGCCCTGCGTCCCGACGCGCCGCGGGTGCTGGTGGATATTCTTGAACGCTGCCTCGCCAAGCGGCCGCAGGATCGTTTCGAGAGTGCCTTGCAACTGCGTGACGCGCTGCGCCGGGCGCAGCGCGACGGCTCACTCGCCATCCCGGGGACGGTGGACCCGCAGGCGCCCGCGCGAGCGGCGGCGCCCGCCGGTCCGCCGTCGCTCGCGCGCGACGACAAGTACGGCCATCGCAGTGAGGACTGGGCGCCCCGGCGCGTGGCCGAGCCGGCACCCGCGCCGCGACAGCTGCCGGCGCCCGGCGTGCTGCCGCCGATGCCGCAACTGCCGCCCGTGCCGATCAACGGCGACCGCCACGCGATGCGCGAGTGGAAGTCGGACTATCGCGAAGCGATGCGCGACTGGCGCGCGCAGGTCCGCGAGCAGCGGCGCGACATGATGAGCGACTGGCGCGACGGGCAGGCCCCGTGGATGCCCGCGCGAAGCGACGACGAGCTCATCGCCCGCTTCAAGGGGCAGATGATTTCGAGTTTCGCCACGATTGGCTTTCTCGGCCTCGTCAACGCGGTCACGAGCCCGCAATTCCCGTGGGCGATCTTCCCCGCCGGCGGCATCATGCTCGGCGTGGTGGGACGCTACGCCAAGCTGCGTGGCCGCGGCATCACCTGGGGGCAGATCTTTGGCGGAGAACCGGCCAAGTCTGCGCCACAGTCTCCGGAAGGGCTCGCGAAGCTGGTGAAGGGCTTCCGCCGGCATCTGACGTGGCTTGCCGGCTCGGCCGCTGGCGCGATGGCCAGCTTCGCGATCGGCAGCACGTTCCACATCGATCCGATGGTGATTCCGTTCGGTCTCGGTGTCATCGGCACGATGATCGGTGCGCAGCGGTCGCTCGTCGACTGGCTGCAACTGCGTCGGGCCGGGATCTCCGCCGGCGATGCCCTCGGCGACGGCTGGAAGCCGATCGCGGCGCGCGCCGATACGCGCACCGTGGAGCAGAAGGCCAAGGAACGACTCGCCCTCCTGGCGGGCGACAGCGTGCTCGCCTCACGCTACGGTGAGATGGTGCGCAATGCCGTGGAGGATCGCGTCACGATCACCGATGTGCTCACCAAGCTGGGCGACGCCGACAAGGCGCTGATCCCCGACGTGGAGCCCACCGCCGAAGCGTTGCTCGAGCGCGTCGGGGCGCTGGCGCAGGGGCTCGAGCGTCTCGATCGCGATCTCCCCGGTGATGCGTTGCCGCAGCTCGAGGCGCGCGTGCAGGCGGCCGAGGCCGAGCCCGAATCGGCGCCCGATCGGGAGCGGCGCTTGTCGCTGCTCACCCGTCAGCGCGATTCCCTGCGCGAACTCGCCGAGCGCCGCGACACGATGGCGCGTCAGCTCGAGAGTGCGTCGCTGGCGCTGCGGTCGCTGCGCTTCGACATCGTGAAGCTCCGCACCATGGGCGTGGATGCTGCCGTGAACGATGTCACCAGCGCCACCCAGGAAGCGCGTGCGCTTTCGCGCGACCTGGGATACGTCCTCGACGCCGCCAAGGAAACGCGGTCGCTGTAGCGCGGTGGTGTTATCGCGTTCGCGTTATCGCGTTCGCGTTATCGCGGCACCAGCGCGATCGCGCGCAGCGGCCCGCCTGAGCCGCCTTCGATCTTCATCGGCAGCGCGACGACGAAAGCGCCGGTGGGCGGCAGCGAATCGAGATTGGTGAGGTTCTCGAGCCCCGCCACATTCTTGGCCATCGCGAGGCGATGCACCTGGAAGTCGGCGCTCTGACCATAGTCGATGGAGGCGACGTCGGCGCCCAGCACGGCCACCTTGCGTTCATCCACCAGCAGCGTGGCCGCCTGGGGGCTGAAGCTCGGGAAGTGCAGATGATCGGTGCGCCCCGGCGTATCATCGCCCAGATAGGCTTTCTTGTCGGGCCACTTGCTGCTCCACCCGGTGCGCAGCAGGACCATGCTGCCGGCGGGGATCACGCCATGCGTCTTTTCAAATGCGAGCACATCATCGCGAGTGAGCAGATAGTCGGCGTTCTGTGAGGCCGCGGCGCTGATGTCGATCACCACCGCCGGCGCCACGAGCTGCGTGAGCGGGATCTGGTCGCTGGCGTAGCCCTGTTCCGCGAAGTGCGACGGCGCGTCGAGATGCGTGCCGCCGTGCTCCGGTGACGAGAAGCTGTTCGCGCGATAGTACCACCCGCCGGGCGTCTTGCCGTTTGCCTGACTCTTCAGCGCGAAACTGGTCGGTGAGTTGGGCCAGTAGATCGTCTTCGCGTTGAAGGGATGCGAGAGATCGATGAGGCGCAGGCGCGCCAGGTCGAACGCCGGCGCGGTCGCGGCGGCGGTGGCTGCCGGAGCCGGCGCGGTCGTGGTGCACGCGCTCAGCAGCGCGGCGGCGAGGAGGAGCGACGGAGTCGTCGAGGGCATGGATTTCCTTTGAGAACCGAGAGCCGAGCGGTGAGCAGCGAGATGTGCGACATGAGCGGTCTCATCGCTCATCGCTCGATGCGCACCGCTCGGCTCTCGGTTCTCAACGCGATGGATACGCATCAATACCCCCGCTCCTCGAATTCCTGCATGAGTGTCCCATGCCCGTAGCGACGGGCCGCATCCTGTCCTTTGACGGCGGCGGCGCGGGCTTCGTCGTGCCGCCCGAGGGCCACGAGGGTGTCGCAGTAGCGCAGCCATCCATTGCCCTCGTCGTCGTAGCTGGCGAGGTACGACGCGAGCTCGGCGGCCGCTTCGTCGAGCAGGTTGGCCTTGAGCAGTTCGTTGGCGAGCCCGAAGCGGACGAGCGCGTTGTTCGGTTGCTTGGCGGCCATGGCTCGCATGGCATCGAGGCGGGAAGGCGCGGTCATGAGGTCGGTCGGTTCAACGCGTGAGAAGATCCGCCACGGCGGTGCCGAGGCGGTCGGGGGCTTCCTCGGGGGCCACGTGTGCGGCACCGGCGAGGGTAAGCGTCGTCAGGCGGCCGCTGGTTGCCTGCTGCAGCGCGGCCGCGATCCGCTGGGCGCGACTGGTGGACAGGAACGGATCCGTCGCCCCCAGCACGAGCGCCGTGGGGCAGGCGATGGCACCGGGGGCGAGGGCCGCCACGGTATCGCCACGCGACGCGCCCAGCGCGGCGAGCTGCGCACACGCCGCCTGGCGTCCATCGCGCAGCTGAAAGGGCTTGAGATACACATCGAGGGAGCGCGCGCCCACGTCGCGATGCGCAAAGCAGGGGAGGAGCGCGGCGTGCAGCGCCGACGCCAGCCAGCCCGGCGACAAACGACGCCACAGCGGCAGCAACCAGGTGAGTCGGCGTAGCCGGCGCGTGATGGTCGCATCGCGCGGATCGGCGGCCAGCAGCAACGGGTTGACGCACATGAGGTGCGCCACGCGCTGCGGTTGCTCATGGGCCACGCGGGCGGCGATGGCCGCGCCCATGCCGTGGCCAATGAGCATCGCCTGGCGGACGCCCATGACATCCAGGAGCTGGGACAGCCGCTGCGCATGAGCGGCCACGGTCATGGCATGCGCACCCGGCGGATCGGAGCGGCCATGGCCCAGCAGATCGAGCACCAGCACGCGATGCCCCTTGGGCAGGCGAGGGAGCACATCCTGCCAGAGGTGCGACGAGGTGAAGGCCCCATGCACGAGCACCAGCGGATGTCCGGCGCCCCGCTGCCCGAAGGCATAGCAGTAGAGGCGGACCCCATCGAGGTCCACGAATTCGCCGCGCATCAGCGACGCTCAGGGCAGGCGCGGACGCGCACAAGGGGCCACATGGCGCCCACAATATAAAAAGCGGGGACGCCGTAGGGCGTCCCCGCTGCACAACCGGACCGTGCGCGTGGTTTAGACGCCGCCGCGGCCGCGGCCCTGCGGCATGTTCTTGACGTTCTCGTCGAACTTGGCCTTGTCGGCGTCGCTCGTGAGAATCGCCTTGAGCGCCGCGTTGCGCTCTTCGTTCATTTTGCCCATCTGCTCGCGCATCGCGGACATGTCACCGCCACCGCTGCGCGCGGCCTGCATCATCTCCTGCTGCTTCTTCATGCCGTTCATGAGCACTGTGTCCGCCTTGGCCGACTGCGCCGGCGAGAGCGTGATGCCGGCGAACAGCTGCTCCTTCTGGCGGGCCATGCGCTGCTCGGGCGACATCTGCATGCCGCCACCGCCACCGCCACCGCCACCCTGGGCGTACGCGGGAGCAGCAACAGCGAGGACCGCAGCGGCGGCGATCAGGCGAAGCGTGTTCTTCATGGGGGGAATCCGGTGGGGAGGTTCAACGCACGCGGCGCGTTCGCGCCAGCGAGGGCAGGACACCACGATGCTATACCGGTGTCCCGTCCCGGGTGTTGGGGGACGTCTGAAATCTTGCCCGGTTCGGGAAACCCCGTGGTGCGACCCGTCACTTTCGCAAATTCGTGGGGTGACGCGTACCCCAAACCTCTGGCGAAGTCGGCGGCTGGGCATACAATAGCGTCATTGTGACTGTCCCTCCTGTGCCGACGCCCCCTTCCGAGACGGGCATGCTGCCGGTCCCCGGCGAGCTGCTGGTGCCGCGCGTCGTTCCGCCGCCGCCGCCCCCGCCGCCCCCACCGGTGACGGTGCCGGCGACCTGGCTGGTGGAGCAGGGCGCGCCGGTCATCGTGTACCGGGTGCTCCGAGAGCTCCTCCACCGGGAGCCGGCGTCGTCGTCGTGGCCGCTCCTGCCGTATGCGAGCCGCCAGGGGTGGCACCTGCTGGGGCAACAGGACGGCGATGGCACCTGGAACGATCGGATGCTCGCCATCCCCGCAGGGACCTCTCTGGTTGGCGTCGGCACCATTCCCGCCTACCGGCGGCTGCTCGAGCTGGGCTGGGACGCCGACTCGCCCGCGCTCGCCCACACCAAGCGGCTGCTCTTTCGCTTGCTGGCGCAGGACGACGATCCGACGGTGCTAGCGGAGCTCCGCCCGCCCGGTGACGACGAAGAGCTGGTGCTGCGGGGGCGCCTTCTGCTGCGCGAGGCGTCGGCGGCGGCGCTCGCGCAGGCCGGCTACGAAGCCGATCCGCGCCTGCGCGGGGCGGCGCGCCGGCTCATCGATCGCGTGTACGGGTTCCTGCGCTCTCCGCTGGCGCTCAAGCCGTGGGTGCGCGTGGGGAATCAGCATGTCCTCCACGCCGACGCGGCGCCGCCGAGCTTCCACCTGCTCCAGATGCTCGCCTACATGCCGCAGTTCCGCAGCGAGCACAGCGAGTTCATGGAACGGCTGTACACGTACCTGACCGAGGCGTGGCCCCGCCAGGCGATCGTGCAGCACATCGGGCCGCATATCGTCGAGCAGACGCATCTGGTCCCTGGCGACTTCCTGGCAACGCGGGGCGACCTCGACGGGGATATGCCCAGCGCGCTCGCCTGGCTGGAGCTCATGGCTCGCCTGGGCTTCCTGGGGCGGCACGAGGGGTGGCAGCGGCTGCTCGACCGGACCCTCGACGACCGCGATCGCCGCGGGGTGTGGACGCCTCCCCGGTCGGTCGTGATGCCGGCGTCGGTCCCGGCGTGGAGCTGGCCGCTGCTGCCCCTGACCGACGGCGGCGCCAGCGGCGACCCGGCAGCACTCTCGGTGGACGTGACCTTCCGCCTCGCCCTGATCGCGCAGCTCGCCGGCCGGACGCTCGAGTTCGTCTGATCCGGGGAATCAGGCCGATCCGGTAGCCTTGCCCGCCCGGGACCTTGTTAGGTTTCGGGACACACATGACTGTCATCGATCCAGATACGCTCGTCGGCGATGTGACCTTCGCTGACTTGGGGCTGGCCCAGCCCCTGCTCGACGCCCTGCGGGATGCCGGATACGAACGGCCCACGCCGATCCAGCGCGAAGCGATTCCGCTCGCGCTTAAGGGCCGCGACCTCATCGGCCTCGCCCAGACCGGGACCGGCAAGACGGCGAGCTTCACGCTCCCGGTGGTCCATCGCCTGCTGGGCGGGCCGCGACGCACCCGCGTCCTCGTCCTGACGCCAACACGCGAGCTCTGCCTCCAGGTGGAGGAGAGCGTGCGGAAGTATTCCAAGCACGCGCCGGTGGACTGCATTCCGGTCTACGGGGGCGTCGGCTACGAACCGCAGGAGAAGGCGCTGCGCCGTGGCGTCGATGTGGTCGTCGCCACGCCCGGTCGCCTGCTCGATCATCTTGAGAAGCGCAACGTCGACTTCACCTATCTCGAGACGTTGGTGCTCGACGAAGCCGACCGCATGCTCGACATGGGCTTTGCGCCGCAGATCAACCGCATCGTGGAGCAGATCCCACGCTATCGGCAGACGCTGCTCTTCAGTGCCACGATGCCCCCCGAAGTCGAAGCGCTCGGTCGCAAGTACCTGCGCAAGCCGGTGGTGGTGCAGGTGGGGCGTCGCTCGAGTGCGGCCACGACGGTCACGCACGCCGTCTATCCGGTGCCGCGTCACCGCAAGAATGACCTGCTGGTGCACCTGCTCAAGGCCGATGACCACGACTCGGTGCTCGTGTTCACCCGCACCAAGAGCGGCGCCGATCGGGTGGTCCGCGATCTGTCGCAGGCCGGCGTGAAGGCCGGTGCGATGCACGCCGACAAGTCGCAGAAGGAGCGCATGGCCGCGCTCGAAGACTTCAAGTCTGGGAAGCTGCGCGTGCTCGTGGCGACCGATATCGCCCAGCGCGGACTCGATATCTCGGGCATCTCGCACGTGATCAACTTCGACGTGCCGCAGCAGCCTGAAGACTACGTGCACCGCATCGGGCGCACGGGGCGCGCGGCGAGCACCGGCGATGCCTACACGTTCATGAGTGCCGAAGAGATCGGGATGGTGCGCACGATTGAACGGACGATCGGGCAGGAGATTCCCCGCATCAGCGTGCCGGGGTTCGACTTCGGGACGTAAGGCGCTTTCCGTGCGCTATTGGCGGCTGACGCGGCCCAGACGCGACACGGTGATGGTGTCAGCGGCCTGGCCACGCCGGACGATCAGGCGGAGGTTGGCGGCGCCGTAGCCCAGGCCGGTCGGCGCGTACGCCAGGGAGTCGCGGCTGCTCTCGAGGCGGACGCCGTCGGGGAGCACGGTGCGCGCGAGCGTGTCACTCCCGCTGTGGACGACGGCGCGGCGGGCGCTCGCTTCGATGCGGACGGCGGTGAGTTGTTGGCGCGCGAGTGCGATGTCGCGGGCGGTCCCGATGAGATCCACGAGCTCCTGCGACGCGCTGGCGACGGCGATACGGTCGAGGAGTGGCAACCCCGGCGCGACGGCGAGCGCGAGCAGCAGGCCGGTGACTGCCAGCACGGCGAGCTGTTCGGGGAGCGTGCGGCCAGCGCGTGCGGACGCTCCGGGAGCGCGGGGCGGCAATTGCGGCGGCCGGTGAGGGGCGGGATGTTGAGCCATGGCCACAACCTTGCCCCGTGACCCGCAGACCATGTCACCAAATCGTCGCGCGTTGGATCATTCTGTTTCACGGCCGCTTTCACGCCGGAGGCGGGTCCTGCTGATGTTGGGGGGCGTTGCCGCCTCCCTGGTCGCCTGCAACACGGCCATCCCCACCCCGACGTCCGATCTGACCTCTGGGCAGGCGCTGGTGGATCTGAACGCCCAGTTGGCCCAGTTTCGCGAGGATAACGCGTTGCTGCAGGCCCAGATAGACTCCCTCCGGGGGGCGGTGGCCTATCAGGACACCATCCTGCGGCAGTTGGCCGCCGGCGCGAACGTGCCGATGCGTCCGCCAGCGGTCCCTATCCCGTAATGGCTGACCACGGGGGTACATTTCAGTAACTCCCCCCCACCACCTGATTCATTTTCAGAAACATGCGGATTGCCATCTCCACGGGCGGCGGTGACGCCCCGGGCCTCAACGCGGTCATCCGGGCTGCGGTCCTGTCAGCTCGTACTCGCGGTTGGGATGTGCTGGGCATCAAGCGCGGCTTTGCCGGCCTCCTTGGCGAAGACGAAATCGTACCGCTCACCGTCGACAGCGTGCGTGGCATCGCGAGTCAGGGCGGCACGATCATCAAGACCACGAACCGTGGCAGTCCGTTCGCCTATCCCGTGCAGAAGCCGGATGGCACGTGGACGCACATCGATCGCTCCGACGAGCTCGTCGAGAACGCGCGCAATCTCGGCATCGAAGCGATCATCTCCATCGGGGGCGACGGGTCGCTCGCGATTGCGAAGCAGCTGTCCGAGAAAGGCGTGCGTGTCGTGAGCGTGCCCAAGACAATCGACAACGATGTGGCGTGCACGATCACCACGTTCGGGTTCGACACCGCCGTCAACACGGCGATGGAAGCGATCGACAAGCTGCACACCACCGCCGAGTCGCACGATCGCGTGATGATCCTCGAGGTGATGGGACGCGAAGCGGGCTTCATCGCGCTGCACGCTGGTGTCGCCGGCACCGCCGACGTGATCCTGATCCCCGAAATCGAGTGGGAGATCGACAAGGTCTGCGAGAAGATCATGGCCCGTGATGCGAGCGGAAAGCGCTCCAGCATCGTGGTCGTCGCCGAAGGCGCCAAGGCCAAGGGTGGTCAGGAGTCGATCATCGGCGCCTCGCTCCCGGGCCAGGAGCGTCGCCTCGGCGGTGTCGCCGAGCGGCTCGCTTTCGACATCCAGCGACTGACCGGCAAGGAGACCCGCTCGATGGTGCTGGGGCACCTCCAGCGCGGTGGCTCCCCGACCGGCTACGACCGTCTGCTCGCCACCCGCTTCGGCGCTGCCGCCGTGCAGGCCGTTGCCGACAAGAAGTGGGGGCACATGGTCGCCCTGCAGTCGCCGCACCTGGTCACGGTGCCGATCGCCGAGGTGCTGCGCGAAACGAAGCGCGTGGACCCCAAGCACGACATTGTGCAGACGGCGCGGATGATTGGGATCAGCTTCGGGGATTGAAGGGCTGGGGTTTTATGACCTGAACCCCCGAGGCATCAGGGGGAAGGGATAGAGGGAGTGGGCGTCAGGACAGCCGAACGGCAGTCCTGACGCCCACTCCCTTTGGTCCTCCCCCCTGACCCCTGAGGGGTTCCTCATCGCTCACCGCTGTCCTCAGAAAACCGACCGCTGTCCCCCGCCACGGACACCCCCTCCGTGACCTCCCGGACCTTCCCCCTGTCCCTAGGGTACCGAACTGCCGATACTTACGGGGCTGCCCCTGGCCTTGACGCCCTGTGGCACGCACTGGCACGGCGGATGCCCTTCTCGATACCAACGGTGCGGACCGACGCGGCATCGCACCGGGTTCGGGTCTTAGTGGAGGTTGGAGCATGATGCGTACATCCTGGCGGCTCCTGGCAACGATCGCGGCGCTGTTCACGACAGCGACGGCGGATCGGGCGTGGGCGCAGTCATCGAAGAGCGACAAGGACGCCAAGGGCGAAGTCCCGAAGGAGTATCTGCCACCGGCGGGGATGTGTCGCGTGTGGGTCGATGGCGTGCCGGCCAATCAGCAGCCGGCGCCGACCGACTGCGCGACGGCCGTGAAGAACAAGCCGGCCAATGCGCGCGTGATCTACGGCGAGGACAAGTCGAAGGGGAAGAAGGTCGACGAGCTCCCGATCAAGAGCCTCAAGGCGGGCGAGAAGAAGGGGCCGCCGCTCATTCCACCCGTCGCGCAGATGGATCCACGGGCACGGGATGCGTTTGAATCGAAGAAGATCACTGACGAACAGCTGTTCGGAGACCAGCCGGCGAAATCCTCGCCGGCTTCGTCGTATCCAGGCGGCGCATCGTCACCGTCGGGGCCCATGGGGTCATACGGCGGGAACCCAAACGGGAACGGCTATGTCACGCCGGGCGGCGTGATCGTGCCTGGCGCGGCGATCGATCCCCGCTACTTCAATCAGGGGCAGCGGCCACCGGGCACGGGCTCGTCGGTGTGCCTTGACCGCGATGGCGATGGCTGGTGCGATGATCTGCGCTACGGTCCGCCGGTGTGCCAGGATCTCGACAAGGATGGCCGGTGCGACGATCTGCCGGAGTACGCCTCCCGCGCCTTCCCGCAGGTACTGCCGGCCATGCGTTCGGCGCTCGATGTGATTCAGGGGCGTCCGAGCCAGGAGATCATGCAGTGGCTGGGCACCAACGAATTCATCGTGCGCATCCCCGATCAGGGGCGCGGTGGCGTACCCTGGCGCGCGATCTTCCTCGACACCAACAACCAGCTGCTGCAGGTGTGGACCGATCAGAACCGCGACGGGCGCGCAGATCGCATCGAGATCTTCAAGAATGGGCAGCGCGTCAAGCTCATACAGCGCTGAGGGAGAGCGCTTCGACGCTCATCGAGCGAACCGACGGTTGGTACTGGTCACCGGCACCGCATTCCAGGGGTCAGGCGGGAGATGTCAGGGGGGAGTAACTCCTCCCTGACGTCTCCCCCCTGACCCCTGAAGTGCAGTGTGCGTGACCGGCACGCCCCGGCGGACGCACCACCATGCGTCAACGCGCTCTCGCGACACAATCTGCCAAGTGATCATCCACCAACCCCACCGCTTGCATGTACGCGTAGCAGATGGTGGTGCCGACGAACTTGAAGCCGCGCTTGATGAGCGCCTTGGAGAGCGCGTCGCTCTCGGGCGTGCTCGTGGGCACATCGCGCATGCGCGCACGCGGCGTCACGATGGGCGTGCCGTTGACGAACCGCCAGAGCCACGTGTCAAAGCTGCCGAACTCCGCCTGAATGGCGAGAAAGGCACGCGCGTTGGTGACGGTGCTCTCGAGTTTGCCGCGGTGCCGCACGAGGCCGGCGTTCTGCATCAGCGTGTCGATCCGGGCCGGCGTGAAGCGCGCGATGGCGGCGACATCCCAGTGGAGGAAGGCCTCGCGATAGTGCTCACGCTTGGCCAGCACCGTACTCCAGCTGAGGCCGGCCTGCGCGCCTTCGAGCGTGAGAAACTCGAAGAGCACCCGGTCATCGTGTACCGGCACGCCCCACTCGGTGTCGTGGTACACGATGTCGAGCGGTTTGACGGCCCAGCTGCAGCGCACGACGCTCGGTGCTGCGTCAGCCGGGTTGGAGGTCGCCATAGTGCTTCTCCACGCAGGCATCACAGAGGCCATGCGACAGCCGGGTCCCGCGCTGGCGGCTGACGAATACCTCCAGCGGCTGCCACTGCTGCTGCTCGTCCTGCACCGCGCGGCAGTGCATGCAGACCGAGACGAAAGTGCCAAGGGCGCTGGCGAGCTGCGATGACGTGGTGGTGATCGCCTGCAACTCCGTTGCGTATGCCTTGCGGAAGTAGATCGCAAAGAGGCCGAAGGCGATGAGCAGCAGGAACACCGAGCTCGCGGCAACGGCGACCACCAGCATGGGGGAGCCGTTGGGCAGCAGCGGCGCGACCGTGGAAATCAGGGCGTACGCCGCCAGGGCGACCGCGGTGCCGCTGCGCTCGGCCATCGGCAACGAGGGGGTGCGCGCCAGCAGGAAAGCGGTGGGCAGCAACACGAGCGCTTGCACCGCGAGCGTGATTGTTGTGCCGACATGCCAGTCGTGTAGCACGGCCACGATGGCTTGGCTCACGGCGGGGATCGCGGTCGCAGCGGCCAGTATCCATCGGGTGCGCAGCGGCGGGCGCTGCAGCGACCAGACTCCGGCCAGCAGTGTCACGGCAAAGCCTGTCCGCAACACCGACTTCACATAATCCGGGAGCGGCTGCGCATCGGTGTACAGGGCGTTGCCGACATAGCGGAGCAGCAGCAGCCCCCACGCCAGCGCCCAATACCGGGCCAGACGATCTCGGCGTACGGTCGCCAGATACGTGAACACGAGCAGACCGATGCCCGCAACGATGGTGGGCAGCCCGCTCCGGAAAATGTCGAGGCGTTGCACACACAAAAGCTATGATGGGCCGTGGTCGCCCGCGAGGGTGCACGCGCCATTAGCTTTCTCGCGTGCGCTCACCTACGGACCGCTTCCTGCCGCCCGGCCCGCCGACCTCCGGCCGCGTCCTCGTCATCGCCCCCACCCGCGCGGCCTGCGAGACGATCGAGCTCGCGGTCGGCCTGCACCTCGAGACCTACCTCGAGCGAACCCGCGGCGCCGATGTGCGGCGGCTGGCCGCCAGCGGCGAAGGGTTTGGTATCGTGGCCGGAACCGGCAGCGGCAAGACGCTCGCCATTCGCCCGATCGCCGAAACGATCCTTGGCACCACCGATCTGCGCGTCGGTGTGGTGAATCGCGAACGCGAGGCCACCCCCGAGACGCCGACCTGGAACGTGGTGATCATCACCACCGGGATCGCGCGCCGCTGGTTTCAGGACGGCGACATCCTGCCGAATGACACCCTCATTGTCGACGAGATCCACCAGACGAGTGCGGAGCTCGAGCTCTGTCTCGCGCTGGGCAAGCGGGTGGGCTGTCGCTTCATCTGGCTCTCGGCGACCGTCGATCCGAGCTTCTACGCGCGCTATCTCAACAGCGCCGAGGTGCTCGAGGTGTACGCCTTCGACGAGAGCAAGGCGGCCAAGGTCGAGGTGGAGCGCAAGCAGCCACTGACCTTCCTCGACGATCGGTTTCTGCAGAAGCTCGCGCGCTCCGAACGGGGCGTGGGCATCTTCCTGCCGACGCGCGCGAGCGTGGAAGAGGCGGCCGAATGGGTGCGCAGCCGTTCTCCGCGCATCTCGGCGGCGCACTATCACGGGGGCGAGCCCATTCGCGTCATCCGGCCGTTTCTCGAGGGGGAGGTCCCCAAGCCGTTCTTTCTCGCGATGACCGCCGCCGGACAGAGTGCGCTCAATGTGCCCGGGCTCGATACGGTCATCATCGACGACACGCGCTTCACCAACGTGATCGACAAGGGGCGCAACGTGCTCACGCGCGTGCACCTCGGCGCCAATGAAATCCTGCAGATGGCCGGCCGCGTGCACGGCCGCGTCGCCGGCGGGCGCGTGTTCATTCTCAGCGATCGCGACATCCGCTTCGAAGCGCTGCGCCCCACCGAGCCCGACTTTCAGCTGGCGGGCGATTCCGAGCGCGTGGCCCTCACCTGCGCCGATCTCGGCGTGCGGGCCGATACGCTGGATCTGCCGGTGCCGCTCGACCGGGTGGCGTATCGCAAGGCGATCAGCCATCTCGAATCGCGCGGGCTGGTCGAGAATGGGCGCCTGACGGCCTATGGTCGCGCGGTGGAGGCGCTGCCGGTGGAGCGGGCGTGGGGCGAGCTCATCGTCAATGGCGACGACGAGCTCCTGCCCGTGCTGGCCGTGATGAGCGGCGTGGAGTCGCTGCACCGCATGACACGCGAGGGGCGTGATCTGGAAGGGCTGGTGGTGCGCGGCAGCGATCATCTCACTGCGTACAACGTGTACGCCGAGGGATTCCGCGTCGCCGGGTACATCGGCGATGTGTACGGATTGCCGCGCCACCTGTTCGAGGCGGAGCGCATCGCGCACTGGGCGGAGCAGCGCGGCGTGCTCGTGAAAGCCCTTGAGGACGCCGCGCTGGCGATGGCCAGCGTCTATCGCTCGGTGGGGTTGCCGCTGCCGTCCACGCTGCCGATCGCCGGCCATGCGACGTATCGCAAGTTCGGGGATCTGCTCGCGCGCTACATGCCCTTCGATCTGGTGATCGAGGAGTCCACCGCCGACGGTCAGGAAGCGCGCGTCAGCAAGACGAGCGTGTGCGGGTCGTGGGGCGCGGTGGCCGGCACGCTGCGCTACTTCGCCGACCGCTTCGGCGTGCCGCGCGCCAGCATCGAGGGAACGCAGCTCTCGATGGAGCTCGTCAAGCAGTACGCGCATCGGCATGAGCCGGAGCTGACGCTCGATCCGGAGCGCAAGCACGCGCCGGTCCAGCTGCGGCGGCGCGTCACCTACTACGGCTTCGAGCTCTCACGCGAAACGGAGCCGCTACCGGTCTTTCCGCCGGAGCTGGCGGCGGGCGCGCGGCATCTGCTCGCGGAAGCGGCAGCGCGCGGGGAGCTGCGCCACGCGGGCGTCCGCCGCAACCAGCCGATTGTGGACGAGGTCCGCGAGGTGTATCGCCGGCTCGGCGGCACCACACCGCGGCTCGGGCAGGCTGAGCTCACCGCCTGGTACGAGCAGCGGATGGGCGACGCGACCGATTGGGAGACCATTCGCGCGTTGCCGTTGCTGCTCGATCGCCGCGACTTCCTCACCGAGGCGCAGCGCGACGCCGCGGCGGCGTTGCCGGATGCGGTGGAGATCCGCGACCGCACCGTGGGGCTCGAGTACGACATCGAGGAACACGATTCGCGGCTCGTGCCGGTGGTGCGGCTGCGTTTGCCGGAGAAGCTCGCGCGCACGCTGGTGGTGGAAGAACTTCCGGTGCTCGATCGACCGCTGCGGTTCGTGGTGCCGCGTGGGCAGCGCGGCTCGGTCCGCGCCGACACGCTCCTCGAGGTGCAGGACAAGCTCGATGAGCCGTTCACCGACTTCGAACGGCGCGGCGGTGATCGTGACCGCGATCGCGAGCGTGGTCGCGGGCGGCCGCAGGATCGGGATCGCGGCGGGCCCGGTGGCAGCCACGGGGGGGGCCGCGGCGGCAAGTCCGGTGGTGGTCGCCGTCATCCCGCCAAGGGACGTCGGCGACGCTAGGGCAGCGCGCTCAGGCCAAGCGGCGCGGGGCGTTGCTGGGGAACAGCGGCCGCACCTGGCGCGCGTCGTCAACGAACCGCTCCACTTCACTCGCGCCGATGGGCCGGCTGTAGAGATACCCCTGGCCCAGATCACAGCCGATGCTGTGCAGGAACTGTTGCTGTTCGTCGCTCTCGACGCCCTCGGCGACGACTTCCATCGACAGCGACTTGGCGAGCGAGACGATCGTTCGGACAAAGGCCGCCTCGCGATCGCCCTGCTCGATGCGCGAAACGAAGGAACGGTCAATCTTGAGTTCGTCGACCGGGAAGAACTGGAGCTGGCTGAGTGAGGAGTAGCCGGTGCCGAAGTCGTCGATGGCGAGCCGTACGCCGAGCGTCTTGAGGGCGTTCAGCTTGCGGAGCGCCTCGTCGAGATCCGACATCACGTCGCTCTCGGTGATCTCGAGGACGAGGCGCCGCGGGTCGAGGCCCGAGATCTGGAGCGCCGTCCGGACGTCGTCCACCAGCGCCTCGCCGTCGAGTTGTCTGGCGGCGACGTTGACACTGATCGACATCGCTTCGAGCCCCAGGCGATTCCAGCGCGCCGCCTGAATGCAGGCCTCCTGCATCACCCAGCGCCCGATCGAGACGATCATGCCGGTCTCTTCGGCGATGGTGAGGAACTGCGTCGGATTGATCAGCCCCTTGGTGGGGTGCTCCCAGCGCACCAGCGCCTCGAACCCTTGCACCTGCCCGGTGGCGATCTGCATGAGGGGCTGGAACTCGAGCAGGAACTCGCGCCGGTCGATGGCGAGGCGCAGGTCGGATTCCAGCTCCAGCCAGGCCATCGCCTCGACGTGCATGCTGCGATCGAACTGCTTGACACAGGCGCGTCCCGAGGTCTTCGCCGCATACATCGCCACATCGGCGTTGCGCAGCACGCTCTCTTCGTCTTCCTCGGGCTCCGCAATCGCGATGCCGATGCTGACGCCCACCACGACTTCGCGCCCGCGGATGCGCATGGGCATGCGGAGTAACGTGAGCAGGCGCTCGGCGAGCATCCGCGGATCGTCGCCCTGTTCCACGACTTCGATGACCACCGCGAACTCGTCGCCTCCCAGACGTGCTACCGTTTCGCCGGCGCGCACCGTGCTGGCAATGCGGCGGCCCACGATCTGCAGCAGCTCGTCGCCCACCGCGTGGCCCAACGAGTCATTGACGCGCTTGAAGCCGTCAAGGTCGAGGAGAATGACGGCCACGTGCGTGCCGCCGCGGCTCCGCCGTTCGAGCGCATGGCGCAGGCGATCACGGAAGAGCACTCGATTGGCAAGCCCAGTGAGCTCGTCCTGAAAGGCCTGCTTGACGAGCTGGCTCTCCATGCGCTTCCGCTCGGAGATGTCCTGAATCATGCCAATCAGGCGCGTGGACGCCCCGATACTGACGCGGGAAACCGTCAGCTGCCCCCACACCAGATGCCCTTCCTTGTGGAAGAAGCGCCGTTCCACGGTGACGGCGTCGCGTGCACCAGCCCGGAGTTCGACGGCGAGATCGCGTGTGCTTTCGACATCTTCCTCGGGTGAGAGCGAGGTGGCCGGCCGGCCGATGATATCCTCCGGCAGCCATCCCAGCAGCGCTTGCGACGCCGGATTGGCCTCGAGGATTTCGCCCTCGAACGACAGCACGTGAATGGCGATACCGGCATAATCAAAGAACGCGCGGAAGCGCGCTTCGGTCTCGGCCTGTGCTCGCTGCGATTCGCGCTCGGCGGTACGGTCTCGCGCGTGGCTGAGGAAGACCATCTGTCCGTCGAGCGCCACGGAGTGGATCGTCAGCTCGATCTCGAGGCGGCGTCCATCACGCGTGAACATGGGCAGTTCGGTGGTGACTCCCTCCGGCGGCAGCGCCGCGCCCAGCCCGACGAGCGCGGGCATCTCGAGCGATCCCGGCCCGCGCAGGTCGAGCGCATCGATGTTCCGGCCGAGGACCTCGTCGGCGGTCCATCCGAACAGGCGCTCGGCCTGCTTGTTCCACGCGCGGACGGAGCGATCGCTGGCATCAATGGCAAAGACCGCGAGCGGGCTTTCATCGAACATGGCCCGGTAGCGCTTCTCGCTCTGTTCGATGCGCTCATACCGCTCTTCGAGTTCACGCGACAGCGCGTCCATCGCGGCGGCATTGAGATCGCGCTCACGATCGACATCGCGCAGCAGTTCGCTCACGGCCCGCAACACAGGCGCGAGCCCCCCGGCTGGCTCCTGCCCGCCGAAGTGACGTCGCAGCTGACGCTGAATGAACGGGTGCAGTGGCCCCTGCTCGCTCACGACGGGTTCAACGCTCGCGGATGGTGGTGACGGTCATGGTCTGATTGTGCAGCACCGCGTGCGCAAACTCGCGCCCGTCGGAGGGCGGCGCAATTTCGCCGTTGCTATAGAACCCGGCGATCACCGAGGCACCGCTTTCGCGCGCCACTTCGTCGATTTCCTCGTCGACGCGCGTGCGGAGCACCGCGCGCCGCCCGATGCAGGAGATGCACAGCGCGAAGCTGTCGCCCGCCGAGCCCGCGGGCTTGGCGATCTCGGCGGCGCGCGCGGCGCCATCGAGCAGTTTGTCGCTGGTGGTGCGCATCAGCCGGACCTTGCTCCCGACGGGAATGTCACCGGCGAAGTTCAGGGTGCCGGTGGCGTCGTCGATGCCGAGAATGGTGCGCACCGCGATGGGGGCGTCGGGAGCCGGGCGCACCGCCAGCGGAAAGAGCAGGGCCGATCCTGGGAGCTCGGCGACGAAATCGCCGAGGTATCGCTTGTAGACGTCGAGCGCCCGTTCGCCGTCGAGTTCGTGTACGGAGGCGATGCCGGCTGCGGTCACGACGCGTTCCGGGCCGAAGAGATCCCAGCCGCCGACCGAGCCCGTGCCGATGTCGATGTGCGCGCCCGCGAGTCCAACGGCGACCAGCCGCTTCTCGGTGGGTGGTCCGTTGAGGCCGACCACTGATCGCGAGAGCAGGGTTCCATTCGACGCCAACCCGCCACTGATGCGGACGTCCGCCCCAACATGCGTGTTCAGCGTCTCCAGAAACGCCGCGGCGTTGAAGGTGATCCCCTCGGCGAAGATCAGGACGTGGCGCAGTTCGTCGATGGCGCGCAGGCGCTCGCCCAACTCGTGGCCGAGGGCGGCGCTGCTTTCGATCGTCACGCCGTCGACCACCACCGGATGGACGGTGGTGGCCTGCTCGAAGGTCAGAAACGCCACCACCGTGGGGGTGTCCTGCACCAGGCCATTGACGATCTGTCCGCCACCGGAGGCGTAGACGTGCTGGGCCTGCGGGCAGTGTGCGGCGATCTCGTGGAACCAGCAGGCGCCGGGCGCATCCACGGGGCCGAAGCTGAGGATCAGGTGAGCGGAGGCCTCATCCGGGCCGAGTGGAGCGGACCATCCCGCGGCGGGGGTCCAGGAGAGGCTTCGGGCTTTCATGAGCGCGCACGAGAGAGGGGGGAGGCCTAGGGCCGTCATCGACTGCCGTAGCAAGTATCGGCAGCTCGTCCCGCATCTGAACGTGTATTCATCGTGCGCCGGACGCGCATCGTGGCCCAAAATGTTGTCAGTCGCAGATTTACAGTTGGTGTGCCTGTTTGATAGGACCGATCGGTCCTAGCCGTCCGGAATCGAGGATCCGGGCTGCTGTCGGCGCGTTTGTGGGTTGAAAAAACTAAGTTGTTGATTTGTATAGTCTTAGTATTTCCACATCCCCCCTCTTGCGCTTTGGACCACACGGTCCTATCATCAGGCATAATGTCAGACCGCCGCACGCAAATCCTCGACGCTGCCGCCACGCTCATCTCCGAACGCGGATTTACGTCCACGTCCGTCGACGATGTGATCAAGGGCGCGAAGCTCAGTGGTAAGAGTCATTTCTACCACTACTTCAAGTCCAAGGAAGAGCTGGGTTACGAAGTGCTCAATCGGCAGTTCGAGCGCTTCGCCGAGCGCGGTCTGGCGATCCTGCGCGAGCCGATGATCGATCCGCTCGAGCGCCTGTACCTGTTCATCGACGCCGTGGTGGCGTTGCAGTCGGAAAGCGGCGGCCGCCGTGGGTCGCCGTTCGGGAACCTGGCGGCGGAGCTCGCTGACGCGCACGAAGGGTTCCGCGTGCGTATCGAGGCGGTGTTCGAGCGTTGGGCGAGCCAGATCCGCTCGCTGCTCTGGGAAGCCCGTCCGCAGTTGCAGGACGATGTCGATGCGGTGCGGCTGTCCCGCTTCATCATTGCGGCGCTCGAGGGCGCGGTCCTGATGACGCGCGTGAAGCGCGATCTCTCCGTGCTGGAGGGGATCGCGGCCGATCTGAAGCGGTTCATTGCGATGCACGTGCGGGAAGGGGCGGCGCAGGCGAGCCGCGCGGTCGAATAGCGCGGTCCACAGGAGAGCGAACATGGTGAGCATGGACGAGACGACGATGGCTCAGGCGGTGTCGCGCCTGGACGCCGAGGAGCCGGCAGGGCGCCCCGAGGATCGCGCCGCACGCCGGGCGCAGTTCGAGCGCGAGGCGCTCGTGCACCTCGATGCGATGTACTCGTTTGCGCTCAAACTCGCGCGCTCGCGCGACGACGCCGAGGATCTCGTGTCGGACACCCTCCTGCGCGCCTTCGAGCGCTGGGAGCAGTATCACCTCGGGACGAACATCCGCGCGTGGCTCTTCACGATTCTCTATCACGTGTTCGTGAGCCGGAAGCGGCGCATCGACGCGCGCGAAGTGCAGCAGCCGGAAGACACCGAGGGGTGGGCGCTCTTCGAGGCGGTCGGTGAAGCGGATCCGGAAGGCCGGTTCTACGATTCCTTCCTCGACGACGAGATCACCGCGGCCATCCGTGGTCTTCCCGAGGAGTATCGCTCGGCGGTCGTGTTGAGCGACCTGCAGGGGCTGCGCTACGCCGAGATCGCGAACGTGCTCGGCGTGCCGGAGGGTACCGTCAAGTCGCGCCTGTTCCGCGGTCGTCGCCTGCTGCAGCGCAAGCTGGCGAACTACGCCGTAGAGATGGGCTACCTGAAGGAGTCGGTCGTACGGGCGGTATTGAGCCCCGTCACCATGGTCGGTAGCGCCTGAGCGCTACGCGCTGGTCAGAGCTGCTTCAGCTCGACCAGCGCCCGTTCCACCGTGTCGCTCCAACTGGCGAGCTGGCGCCGCAAGGCCGCCAGCTCGCTTCGTGCATCGGTAGCCTGCTGCGCCGCGTCGTCGTGTAGCGACATCAGTTCATTCAGCCGATCGCGCATGACCGCGACTTCGGCCGCGAGATGATTGCGGTCGCGCTCCGTTTCGTCGAGGAGTTCGTGCACCCGCGCACGGGTTTGGGTGAGCAGCGTGCACATCGATCGCCACGCATCACGCTCGAGGACCAGCTGCTGCCGCGCCGCCGTGTCTTCGGCGAGCTTCTCGCGCAACTTGACCAGCCGCTGTACGAGCGTGCCGTTCCCGTTCACCGACGTCGCCGGCCCCAGAATGGCCAGCGCGGCCTGCAGCTCGCGATCGAGTTCGGCCGCGCGCCGCGCGTATTCATCGCGCGCGCGCCGGGTCTCGTCGAGCGTAGCCAGCGCCTCGCGCAGCGCGCGCAGTTCAACGGCAATGCGCCGCACGCCACGCACGTCCCCTTCGGCGACCAGCCATCGTAGCGACGCCACGAACCCCCGCTCAAGCGTGAGATCGGGGTCGGCGATGGCTTCGATCGCGCTGGAGGGGGTGCGCGGGGTGGTCATGCCAGGCGGGCGGTCCGGTGCACCCTGGCCATCATGCGCCGCTGCTCCCGACACGGGCCCGATGGCGCGCCGCCTTGGCGCGGTTGCCGCAGGTACCCATGTCGCACCAGCGACGCAGACCATTTTTGGTCCCGTCGAAGAACACGCGATGGCAGCGCGGATCGGCGCAGCGGCGCACGCGCGAAAGCTCGTCGAAGACGAGCGCGTCGGCGGCGGACTCCACAATGGGGATCATGAGGCCCGCGAACGCATCGCCCGTCGGCACGAAGCTGCGCGTAAAGCCGCCGTCGGGCGCCGCTTCGAGGCGGCGCGTCCCGGCGCTGCGCCCCAGCACGCGATTGATCTCGATCACCGCGTCGTCGCGCACCCGATCCGTGCTGGTCCCGCGCTCGGCGAGGGCGCGAAGCGCCGCGCGAACGCGCCGCGCATCCACCAGCGTGGCCGCCGCGGCCGCCGGCTGCAGCACCGCGCGACGACGGATCCCTGCCGCGCGCTCGTCATCCACGGCGGCATGCTGCTGCAGCCACGTCAGGAGTGCCTCGAAGTCGCGCAGCAGATCGCCGCCGGGCGTCTGCGCCGCCGCGTCGGTGTTCACGAAATCCAGCCAGAGCCGCGTCCGGGGGCGCTCGGCGCCGAGCGGCCGTTCCCGTGCATCGGCCCGTCGCATGGCGGTGGAAGCGGGCATTAGTGTGATGAAGGTCTCAGGCAGTCCCTAGTCTTACTCGTCTACGTGGCTGCGAGCAAGCGTTTTGCCCTTTTCCCGGTTACCTCGCGTGACATTGTACCCCAGCAACGATCGCTTTTCCCGCGTCATCGTGGGCTCGACCAACCCGGTGAAGATCGCGGCCGTGCGCGCCGTTGTGGCGCGTCTGGCCCCGGACGCCACCGTGCAGGGGCTCGCCGTTGAAAGCGGGGTGCCGGCGCAGCCGTTTGGAGATGCGGAGACACAGGCCGGGGCCCGACAGCGCGCCCGCGCCGCGTTGGCGAACGGACAGGGCACGCTCGGTGTCGGCCTGGAGGGCGGCGTGGTAGAGTTGCCCGACGGCAGCATGCGCAGCTGCGCCTGGGCGGTCGTCGTCGATGCCGACGGACGCGAGGGGGTTGGCGGGTCGCTCGCCATGCCCCTGCCGGCGGTCGTGGCCGCCCGCATCCGCGCCGGCGAGGAGCTGGGTTACGCGATGGACGCGGTCGCCAACACGGTCGGCACGAAGCATGGTCGTGGCGCGGTCGGGATCCTCACCGCCGGCCTGATTGATCGACAGGGCGCTTACGAGCCGCTGGTCACCTATGCGTTGGCGCCCTGGCTCGCGCCGGAGTTCTTCGCCGCGCGGTAGTGCACCGCGTGGGAACGCGCGGCGCGCTAATGCCCAGCCGCGTGTGGTCGATACGCCAGCACCGGCACGTGGGTGTGCCGGATGAGCTCATCGGTGGTGCTGCCCAGCATGAACCGCGCGAAGCCGCCACGGCCATGCGTGGCGATGGCAATGGCGCCGGCGTGCAACCGCGTCGCTTCGCCGAGGAGGGCGCTCGACACACTCATGTCGTCGAGCGCGGCGGACGTGGTCCCGACTGGAGCGTTCGCCGCGAGCCGCGCGAGGTACTCCTGACGCCCGCCGCGTTCGGCCTGCAGCGCCGTATCATCGACGAGCAGTGTGTCGGTGCCAAACGGCGCCATGGGGACCGCGTGCGGCACGCTGACGCCCACGAAGTGCAGCGGCAGTCCGGTGGCCTCGGCGAAGGCGCGCGCGTGCGGCAGCATGGCCTCGGCGAACGACGAGCCGTCGAGCGCGCACACGATGGGACCTGCGGGGAAGGCCGGCACCACCGCATCATGTTCGGCGCGCAGGAGGAGCACGGGGCGCGTGATCCGCGTCAGAAACGTGGTGGCCACGCTGCCGAGGCGGAGGCGCTGGAAGCCGCTCCGCCCATGCGTGGTCATCACGGTGAGATCGGCATCCACCCGCTCCACGTAGCGTTCCAGCGCATCGGCGATGCTCCCCTCGAGCATCGCGCCAATCGCCGGGATGTCCATGGCGCGGAGCCGCTCGACCGCCTGATCGAGGGTCCGGGCGTCGGCCTCGCGGTGCTCCCGCTCGAGGGCGGCATCGTAGATCGGTACCGCGACTTCGCCAGCCACAAACGGGATGTACGCCGAGGGATCGTGCACCATGGCGAGATGCACGGTGGCCGCCGTCCGACGCGCCAAATCGACCGCCAGGGGGAGCGCGGTGGCGCTGAGCGCCGAGCCGTCGAAGGGCACAAGGATGGTCCGGTACATAGCTTGAGCATGGCATCAAATCAGCCCGCCAGCCAGCGGGAATCCCCGACACCGAGTCACCGCCTCGTCACGCATGACGCCGCCCCCTTTTCGCTTTACCGAACGCGTCCGCTGGGCCGATGTTGACCTGGTGGGCATCATGCGCTTCAGCGCCGTGACGCGGTTCATCGAGATGGCCGAGCAGGAGCTCCTGCGCGACGCCGGCATGCCCTTCAGTGAGCTGTTCGGGCCGGATACGGTGTGGATGCCCCGGCGGCATCTGGCCATCGAGTATCTGGCGCCGGCGCGCATCGACGAGCTGCTGACGGTCGAGGTGTGGATCTCCAAAATGGGCACGACCTCCCTCACCTTCTCGTGTGAATTGCTGCTCCCCGATGAGCGAGTGGTGGCGCGGGCGGCCATGGTGGTGGTCTGCGTGACAACCGCCTTTGAAAAGCGCCCGCTCCCCCGGGTGGTGCGGGAAAAGCTGGATCCTTATCTGATCGCCTCGGAGAGCCCCCCGCCGGGTTGAGTCGGGAGGGGCTCAGGCCCCCCGAATCGGCTAGATTTCCGGGATGTCCGAGACTTCCACTCCGTCCCCCGCGGCCACCGCCGGGGACACGTATGTGCGCAAGGGATTTGGCCTCAAGGCCGAAGTGCAGGATACCCTCGCCGCCGACTACACCGGTCATCTGGTCGACCTGCTGCGCGCCCGCGAGTACACGCTGACGGTGGGCGAGACGACGATCCGCCTGGCCCGCGAGTTCGGGTTCTGCTACGGCGTCGAACGCGCGGTGGACTACGCGTATCAGACGCGCCTCAAGTTCCCCGACAAGCGCATCTTCCTGGCCGGCGAGATCATCCATAACCCGCATGTGAATGCCAAGCTGCGCGAGATGGGGGTCGTATTCCTCTCGGCGAGTGGCAAGGGTTTTGACTATGCGCCGGTGGCCAAGGAAGACGTGGTGATCCTCCCGGCGTTCGGCGTGACCATCCAGGATTTTCAGACGCTGCGCGAGCTCGGCTGCGTGATCGTGGACACCACCTGCGGCTCGGTGCTCAACGTGTGGAAGCGCGTCGAAGTGTACGCCCGTGACGGGTTCACCTCGCTCATCCACGGCAAGTACTACCACGAGGAGACGCGCGCGACTGCCTCGCAGGTGGAGAAGTACGCCAAGGGGCACTACCTGGTCGTACGCGACATGGGCGAGGCCGAGCTGGTGATGGACTACATCGAGGCGAAGGCCGGCGGCACGCCGCCGCGTCCGGCGCTCTCGCGCGAGGCATTTCTGGAGAAGTTCGCCGTGGCGGCGTCGGATGGGTTCGATCCCGACCTGCATCTCGATCGCATCGGCGTGGCCAATCAGACCACCATGCTGGCGCGTGAGTCGCTCGCGATCGGCGCCGCGGTGGGTGAAGCGATGGCCCGGGCGTATGGCGAGGCGCACAAGGCCGAGCACTTCCGTACGTTCGATACCATCTGCAGTGCCACACAGGACCGGCAGGACGCGGTGCAGGAACTGTTGCGCGAACCGCTCGATCTGATGGTCGTGGTTGGGGGCTACAACTCGAGCAATACGATCTCGCTGGCGGCGCTCTGTGCCGAGCATGTGCCCACGTATCACATCGCCGACCCGGACGAGATCGATTCCGACGGCAACGGCGTGCGCTACCGGCGCATCCACAAGCACCACTACGAAGACACGATGCAGCCGTGGCTGCCCACCAGCGGCCCGTTGCGCGTGGGGATCACCGCCGGCGCGAGCACGCCCAACAACAAGATCGGCCAGGCGGTGGCGCGGGTGTTTGCCATTCGCGGCATCGATCCGGCCACGGTGGTGTGATGCGCGGGACCCTCGTGTCATTCGCGGCGAATGGCGGCACCGCGACCGGCTATCTGTCGCTGCCGCCGTCGGGGCACGGGCCCGGCCTGTTGGTGCTGCAGGAGTGGTGGGGGCTCGTCGATCACATCAAGGACGTGGCCGATCGCTTCGCCGAGGCGGGCTATGTGGTTCTCGCGCCGGATCTGTATCGGGGGGAGTCGGCTGGCTCGCCCGACGAGGCCCAGCGCTTGATGATGGCGCTCGACATGCCGTTCACTGCGCAGGCGTTGCGCGGGGGCGCCGAGTATCTGCGCGCGCACCCCGCCGTTGCGCCCCGGCGCGTCGGGGCGCTGGGGTTCTGCCTCGGTGGTCAGCTCGCGCTCTTTGCGGCCACGGCGCATCCCGATGTGATCGACGCGGTGGTGGACTTCTACGGCGTGTTCAATCCGCGCGTGCCGGTCGATCTGACGGCGCTGCGGGCGCCGGTGCTCGCCCACTTCGGACGCACCGACAAGAGCATTCCGGTCGAGCGCGCCGAAGGGTTGCTCGCCGACATCACGGCGCGCGGCGTGCCCGTCGAAGGGTACTTCTACGACGCGGGGCACGCGTTCTTCAATGACGCGCGCGCCGTGGTGTACGACGCCGCAGCGGCGCAGACGGCGTGGACCCGCACGCTCGACTTTCTCCAGCGGACGCTCGGGTGACCATGACGCGATGGATGCGGCTGCTGCGTGTCGCGATGGCCGGTGGGGCGGCGCTCGCCGCCTTGGCGTGTCACCGGGGCGTGACGCCCGCGCGTGGCGGCCTGTCGTCGTCGAAGACGCCGGTCACGGTGCGGATGCTCCTCGTGAACGATGTCTACGTCATCGATACGCTTCGTGATGGCAGTGGCGGCCTGGCGCGCGTGGCGGGGCTCCGGGATTCGCTCGAGCGAGTCACCGGTGACCGGGTGCTGTTGCTGTTGGCCGGCGATGTGCTCTCGCCCAGCGTGCTCGGCAAGTGGTACCTCGGCGCGCAGATGGTCGACGGTCTTAACGCGGCCCGTCTGGACTACGCCACGTTGGGCAATCACGAGTTCGACATCTCGCGGGCCGCCCTCGGCGCACGTCTGAGTGAATCGCGCTTTCGCTGGCTCTCCGGCAACTGCGCCGACGCCACGGGCGCGCCGTTCTCTGGCGTGCGCGGGTGGGATACGGTCCGGGTGAACGGCGTGAAGATCGGCCTCTACGGCACGACCGTCGTGCGCGATTATCCGAGCTACGTGAAGTGTCGGAACGCCGACAGCGCGACCACGCAGCTGGTGGATACGCTGATCGCGCAGCGCAGTGACCTCGTTGTGGGGCTCACGCACCGCTACATCTTCGAGGATGCGCGCACCCTCGAGACCGATCCGCGCATCCAGGCCATTCTCGGCGGGCACGAGCACGACGGCAAGCGCGTCGTCGTGAACGGGCGCGTCGTGGTCAAGGCGATGTCGAATGCCCGTACGGCCGTGTTGGTGACCTTCACCCGCGGTCCGAATGGGTGGGTGACGCGCGACGAGATGGTTCCAATCGACCGTCGGCTCCCGCAGCAGGCCGCCACGCGCGCGGTGGTGGCGCGGTGGCGCGATACACTGACCCAGCGCATCGGCCCCGATCGCGTGCTCGGTGTGGCACCGGAGGCGATCAATGCGCTCGACTCAATCTCCCGCAAGGGCGAGTCGCGCTTTGGTGATCTGGTGGCGGATGGCATGCGTCTCGGGACCAAGGCGGATGTGGCGCTCATCAACTCGGGCGCGCTACGGTTTGACGATGTGATGGCCGCGGGCCCGATCACGCGCCACATGATCGAAGGCATCTTTCTCTTCGCCGACGAGACGCGCGCGGTCACCTTCCCGCTGAGCGGTGCGCGGTTGCGCGCGGTGCTCGAAACGGGCGTGCGCCAGGGCGGGCTGGGTGACGGCCCCTACCCGCAAGTGAGCGGCGTCCGATTTACCATCGATGGGACCCGGCCGAGTGGCTCGCGCATCGTAGGGGAGCTGCGTCGGGATGATGGGCGCCTGATCGCGCCGACCGATACGCTGCAGGTGACGTTTGTGACGTATCCAGCGTGCCGTGGCGGGGACGGGTACAGCATTCCCGAAGCGGCAGCGGCGTGCGCGGCGGTCGCGGCGAATCCGGCGGCGGCACCGCGCACGGTGGATCTCGTGCTGCGCCACCTGGAAGGGATGGGGGGGCGAATTGTGGCGCCGGAGGTGGGGCGGGTGACGCGGGTGGATCGGCGGTAGGGGCGGGCCAACTGCGGGAAGACGTACTGCGGGAAGACGTACTGCGGATCTTTGGCGAGGGGTGACGATGCTTTCGAAGTTCCGGTTGGATGGACGCGTGGCGATCGTGACCGGTGCGACGCGGGGGATCGGTTTGGCGATCGCCAGTTCCCTTGCTGAGGCGGGCGCACGCCTCGTGGTCTCCTCGCGCAAGGCGGAGCATGTGGACGCGGCCGTCCATGAGTTGCGGGGGAAGGGCGCCGAGGTGGTGGGGGTGGTGTCGAACATGGGGAAGGCAGCCGATGCGCACGAGTTGGCGGCGCGCGCGGTGGAGCACTTCGATGGGATCGACATCATCGTGAACAACGCCGCGACCAATCCCATCTTCGGGCCGCTGCAGCAGGCGACCGACGAAGCGTTCGACAAGATCATGGCGGTGAACGTGAAGGGCCCGCTGGAGCTGTGTCGCACGGCGCACTCGGTGATGGCGGCGCGTGGTGGTGGCGCCATCGTGAACATCTCGAGCATCGGCGGGGTGTCGCCGGAGCCCGGGCTCGGGCTCTACAGCGTGAGCAAGGCGGCGCTGATTTCACTCACCAAGGTCATGGCCCAGGAATGGGGTGCCGAGGGGATTCGCGCCAACGTGATCTGCCCGGGGCTCATTCGCACGAAATTTTCGCAGGCGCTGTGGCAGGATGACCAGATCGCCAATCAGATGCTCGGTAGCCAGCCGATTCAGCGGCTGGGGGAACCGGAGGATATCGCCGGCCTCGCGCTGTTCCTCGCCTCCGATGCGTCCGCCTACTGCACCGGCGGCGTGTATCTCGCCGAAGGCGGGTACCTCTCGTGAGTCACGCCACGGCCGCGATCAGCACGGAAGAGATCGGCGCGATGCTCGAGACCGCGCGGCGCTTCGTGCGCGAGGAGCTGGTGCCACACGAAGCCGAGTTGCTGCACGGCTCATGGGCGGCCATCACGCCGCGTCTGGAGCAGCTCCGCGCGCGCGCCCGAGCGCTCGGGTTGTGGGCGCCGTTTCTCCCCGAGGCGTATGGCGGCGTGGGGCTGCCACTCGATGCCTATGCGCGCCTGAGTGAAGTACTGGGCTGGACGCCGTTTGGCCACTACGTGTGCAACTGTCAGGCACCCGACGTGGGCAACATGGAGCTGCTGCTCCAGTTCGGCACCGACGCGCAGCGGGCGCAGTTTCTGGAGCCGCTCGCCCGGGGAGAGATCCGCAGCTGCTTTGCGATGACCGAGCCGGAGCATGCCGGCTCCAATCCGGTCTGGATGTCCACGCGCGCGGTGCGCGATGGAGACGAATGGGTCATCATTGGCCACAAATGGTTCACGAGCAGCGCCGACGGTGCCGCCTTCACCATCGTGATGGCGGTGACCGATCCCGATGCAACCGCCCCGCATGCGCGAGCGAGTCAGATCATCGTGCCACTGTCCACGCCGGGCTTCACGCTGGTGCGGAACATCTCGGTGATGGGTGAGGCGGGTGGTGGGTGGGCGAGTCACGCTGAGGTGCGCTTCGACGGTGTGCGCGTCCCGGTGGCCAATACGCTGGGGGCGCCGGGAAAAGGGTTTGCACTGGCGCAGGAGCGACTCGGACCCGGTCGTATTCACCACTGCATGCGCTGGATCGGGGTGTGCGAACGTGCCTTTGACCTGATGTGCCGCTACGCGGCCACGCGCGAACTCGCGCCGGGCGACCTGCTGGCGAGCAAGCAGCAGGTCCAGATGTGGATCGCCGACTCGCGCATCGCCATTCATGCGGCCCGGCTGATGGTCCTCGATGCCGCCACGCGCATGGCGCGTGAGGGGCAGGAGGCCGCCCGCGAGGAAGTGGCGTACATCAAGGTGTTCGTGGCGAACACGCTGCAGCAGGTCCTCGATCGCGCCATCCAGGTGCACGGCGCGCTGGGGATGACCGACGATACGCCCCTCGCGTGGTGGTATCGCCATGAGCGCGCCGCGCGCATCTACGATGGCGCCGATGAAGTGCACAAGACGGTCATCGCACGGCGCGCGCTCAAGCCGTACCTCGGCGGGCGCGCATGAGTGCGCGTCCCACGCCCGTCCACGGCACCGTGGCCATCCGGGCGGGTGAGGAGATCGACGCCGATGTGCTGCGTGGCTGGCTCACCCATGCGGCGCCCCACACAGTGCCCGCCGGGGCGGTGCTGACGATTCGGCAATTCCCCGCCGGCTTTTCGAATCTCACCTATCTCGTGACGGTGCATCACGAGCATGGCGAGAAGACGTTCGTGCTGCGGCGTCCACCGTTCGGTGCCCCCGGCGGTGTGGCGCACGACATGCCGCGTGAGCATGGTATCCTCGCCGCGCTGCATCCGCTCCGGGTGCCGGTCCCGCGGCCGGTGGCGGTGTGCACGGATGCGGCGGTCATCGGTGCGCCGTTCTACATGATGGAGCACGTCGAGGGATTGATCCTGCGTGGCGCCCTGCCGCCGCTCCTTGCCGAATCGCCCACGGTCGCCACGCAGCTCGGCGCGTTGTCGCGCACCTGTGCCGAAACCCTCGCGCAGTTGCATGCGGTCCCCATCGCCGGGACGTCGCTCGCGTCACTCGGGCGCCCCGAAGGCTATGTGCAGCGCCAGGTCGAGGGATGGATCAAGCGCTGGCACACGTCGCGCACGGAGGACGTGCCCGCCATGGACGACGTCGCGGCGTGGCTCTCGGCGCATCGACCACCGGACAGCGGCGTGTCGCTCGTGCACAACGACTTCAAGCTGGACAATCTCGTCCTCGAGCCCGACGCGTCGCGCGTGCGCGCCATCCTCGACTGGGAGATGGCCACGATCGGCGACCCGCTCATGGATCTCGGGACCACGCTCGCCTACTGGGTCGAAGCCGGTGATGCTCCGATCTTCCGCGCGCTCGGACTCGGCGTGACCGCCATGCCCGGCGCCTACACCCGCGCACAGTTCGTGGCCGCCTACGCCGACGCGCGCGGCATCGCCGTGCCGGACGTGCGCTTCTATGTGGCCTTCGGGCGCTTCAAGGTGGCCGTCATCGCGCAGCAGATCTACGCGCGATTCGTGCGCGGGTTGACGACGGACGCGCGGTTTGGGCGATTGGGAGAGGTGGTGGAAGCGCTGGGAGGGGCGGCGCGTTCGGGGGTTGAGGGCTGAAGGGCGGAAAGACGTACGGCGGGAAGACAAGCGGCGGGAAGACGACCCGCGGGAAGCGACAGCACCTCTCGCTGTTCGTCTTCCCGCGGTTCGTCTTCCCGCCGTACGTCTTTCCGCCCTTCAGCGGTTGAGCCGTTAGCCGTACACCTCAAACACCCCCGCCGCTCCCATCCCTCCCCCAATACACATCGTCACCATCCCGTACCCGCCGCCGCGACGCTTGAGTTCGTGCACGAGCTGCGTCGTGAGCTTGGCGCCGGTCGCGCCGAGCGGGTGACCGAGGGCGATGGCGCCGCCGTTCACGTTGATGATGTCGGTGGGCAGGTCGAGTTCCTTGATCACGGCCAGCGCCTGCGCGGCGAAGGCTTCGTTGAACTCGATGAGCTTGAGGTCCTTGAGTGTGAGGCCGGCACGCTTGAGCGCCTTGGGCACCGCCTTGATCGGCCCGACGCCCATGATGTCGGGATCCACACCGCCCACGGCGAAGCTTACGAAACGTGCGAGGGGCGCGATGCCGAGCTCCTTGGCCTTGGTGGCGCTCATGAGCAGCACCGCCGCCGCGCCGTCGGAGTAGGGGCTCGCGTTGCCGGCCGTCACAGAGCCCGTGGGCACGAAGGCGGGGCGGAGCTTGGCGAGGCCTTCGGCGGTGGTGTCCGCGCGCGGGCACTCGTCGGTGGCATACAGCACCTCCGTCACCGTCTTCTCGGCGCCCTTCCACGCGTAGCGCTTGGTGGCGATGGGCACGATCTCCGGCGCAAACACACCCGCCGCCACGGCCGCCGAGGCGCGCTGCTGGCTGCCAAGCGCAAACGCATCCTGCTGCTCACGCGTGATCTCCCACCGCTTCGCGACGCGCTCGGCGGTGAACCCCATGCCGATGTAGCTCTCGGTGATCTCGGGAGAGAGGCGCGTGTTGTAACCGCTCATCGGAACCTGCGACATCATCTCGATGCCGCCGGCGAGCACCGCGTCGCCCTGACCCGCGATAATCGCCTGCGCCGCGTAGTTGACCGCCTGCAGCCCCGACGAGCAGAAGCGATTGATCGTGGCCGCCGACGTTTCGACGGGGAGTCCGCCGCGCAGCCACGCGAGGCGGGCGTGATTGAGCCCCTGCGAGGCCTCCGGCATCGCGCAGCCCCACTGCACATCCTCGATGAGTGCCGGATCCACACCGGCGCGATCGATGGCGGCCTTCATGACCGCGGACGACAGGTCCACGGGATGCACACCGGCCAGCGCCCCATCCGCCTTGCCTCGGGCGACGGCGCTACGCGCGGCGCTGACGAGTACGACTTCAGTCATCTGCTCTCTCCTCGCGCGCTCAGTTGCGCAGCGGCTTGCCGGTCTTGAGGGTGTAGGCGATCCGTTCCTGCGTCTCCTTGGTGCCGAGGAGACTGAGGAACTGTTCGCGCTCGAGGTCGAGCAGATCCTGCTCGGTCACATCGCGGGGCGTGCCGTCGCCACCGCAGAGCACATACGCCACGGCGCGTCCCACCCGACAATCGTGGGCACTCGCCTGACCGGCCTCCTTCGCCGCCCACAACGCGTATTCCAGGTTGCCGAGCCCTTCGCGACCGAGGGCCCGCACCGTCTTCTCCACCGGCGGCAGGTAGCCGGGCGCGAGATCGAGCACCCGCTGCTTGGCGTCGCTCAGGTGGTGATCACGGTTCATGCTGATGCGATCGCGATCGCGCAGGAAGCCATTGACCCGTGCTTCGAATGCCGACGTGCTCGTGGTCGCAAACGCGATGAGCTTGAAGGCGCGCTTGACCGCCGCGAAGTAGTCGACCTCTTCGTAGTGCTGCAGTTCGCCGGTGAAGCGCACCAGCAGTTCCTTGGTGCCGCCACCACCCGGCAACAGGCCAACACCGGCTTCCACGAGGCCGATGTAGCTCTCGGCGTGCGCCTGCACGGCATCGGCGTGCAACGTGAACTCGCAGCCGCCGCCCAACGTCATGCCGGCCGGAGCCACGACCACGGGGAAGGGCGCGCGGCGAATCGACATCACACTGTCCTGGAACGCCTTGATGCTCTCGGCGATGTCATCCCATGCGCCGGCGGCAATGGCGAACGACACGAGCGAGAGATCGGCGCCCACGCTGAACGCGCGCGGGTCTTCGTTGCCGATCACGAGGCCATTGAAGCCCAGTTTCTGCACCTTGGTGATCGCCTTGCCCAGCCCTTCCAAGACGCCGCTCCCGAGGCTGTTCATCTTGGAGCGGAACTCGAAGCAGGCCACGCCATCGCCCAGATCGATCAGGCGCGACAGGCCGTTGTCTTCGAGCACACGGCCCGCCTGCGCGAGCCCCACGAGGGAGATGCGCCCCGGGATGCCGGGGATGGGCTCGTAGGTACCTTCGAACGTGAGATACTCGCCGTCCTTGTAGAAGCTGCCGCGGGCCTGATCCAGCAGCGCCGGGATGGGCTTGCCCTGCAGGCGGAACTGTTCGCGGAGCCAATCGAGGCCAAGGGCATCCATGATCTGAAACGGTCCCGCCTCCCAGCCATAGCCCCACTCCATCGCGCGGTCGATCGCCACGATGTCGTAGGCGAGCTCGCTGGCGAGCGTGAGCGTGTAGTGGGCGGCGTCGGTGAGGTGATCACGCAGGAACGCGCCCTGTGCGCCCGGCACCGCGCGCGCGGCCGGCAGGCGCTGCGCGATGGGGGTGCGGATGGCCGCACCGATATCGCCGCCTTCGAGCCGCTGCTGCGGCACATACGTCTTCGTCTTCCAATCGAAGGTCAGCGTGCCCGTCTTGGTCTTGCTGTAAAAGCCGCCGCCCGTCTTGTCGCCCAGCTTCCCCTGCGCCACAAGCGACTCGTGCACCCACGTCGGCAGCGCAAAGTCTTCGCCGGTCGCGGCGCCGATCCCCTTGGTGACATGCGCGAGCACATCGAGGCCGGAGAGATCGCCGGTGCGGAACGTTGCCGTGCGGGCGCGACCGATCAGCGCTCCGGTCAGGCCGTCCACTTCGTCGATCGTGAGCCCGTGCTGCTCCATGCGCCGCATGGTCGCCACCATGCCGTACACGCCCAGCCGGTTGGCGATGAAACCGGGGACGTCCTTCGCGATCACGATGCCCTTGCCCAGCGTGCGCTCGGCGAACTCGCGGATCGCCCCGATCACCGCCGGATCCGTCTCCGGGGTCGGGATGATCTCGAGCAGGTGCATGTACCGCGGCGGATTGAAGAAGTGCGTGCCCAGGAACCGCCGGCGGAACTTCTCGCCACGATCCTTGAGCAGCAGCGCCATCGGAATGCCCGAGGTGTTCGACGACACGATGGCGGTGGGCTTCATGAGCCCCTCGATGCGCGCGAACAGCTGCTGCTTGGGTTCGGGCTGCTCGATGATCGCCTCGCAGATCCAGTCGCAGTCGGCGAGGAGGGAGAGGTGGTCGTCGGTGTTGCCGGTGCGCACACGCGCCGCCGCGGCCGCTTCCATGAACGACGCGGGCTTGCTCTTGAGCGCCTTCTGCAGGCCGTTCCGGGCCGGCGCGCTGCGATTGGGCGACGTGGGATTAGCGTCGCCGGGGATATCGAGCAGGACGACCCGGCAGCCAGCCGAGGCCGCAAGGGCAGCGATGCCGCTACCCATGGCGCCGGCGCCAACCACGCCGACCGTCGTGACACGCATTGAAGGACTCTCCGTGGGGGGACCGGGGAAACATCCGCCCGGGGGCAGACGACCGGAAGTGGTGGGACCCGTAAAATGTGACGCCGGCGTCGCGTTTTGGCGAGAGTGACTTTGGGTGCCGCCGAACGGCGGCATTGCGGTGGCGCCAAAAGCGGCCAGCGTTCAGTGATGTCGTTGCCCGAGCCCGCCACGTCAGCCCTCCTGCCGGCTACCTCGCCCCCGGCGACCCGCGTACCCCCGGCCGATCACCACGCCGTCCTGGAAGCCTTGCTGGCGCAGGCGCCGCTCGGTTTCGCCCTGATCGATCGCGAGCTGCGATTCTGGCGGGTGAACGACACACTGGCGGCGATCAACGGACGCCCGGCCGAGGCGCATATCGGGCGCACGGTGGCCGAGGTGCTGCCGTGGGTGGAGTCGGAGGCTCGCGCGATCGCCGACGAGATTCTGCGGACCAAGCGCCCCGTGCCGTCGCGCGAGTTCCGCGGGGAAACGCCCGCCCAGCCCGGTGTGGAGCGGGTGTGGCGGCAGCACTGGTTTCCGGTCTTTTCGGCGTCCGGCGACGTCGATGCGATTGGCGTGCTCGTGGAGGAGATCACCGCCCAGCGCGCCGCCGAGCAGCAGCGCGAGGAGCTGATCTCGGCGCTCAAGCACAGCGAGGAGCGGCTCCGGCTCAGTATGGAGGCCGCCTATCTGATCGGCTTCTCATGGGACATCGTGCGCGATGAGGTGCATCGGCTGCACAGCATCAGCGAAGGGTTGCCGCCCACCGCGCCCGAGGCGCCGATGCGGATCGCCGATGTCCGAGCCCGCGTGCATCCCGATGATCGCGAGCTGTTCGATCACCGGGTCAAACGCGCGCTCGCCGATCCGTCATCGTCGTACGAGAGCGAGTTTCGCATTGTGGAGCCGGACGGCCGGATTCGGTGGCTGTACGAACGTGGGACCGTCACCCGGAGCGCCAGCGGCGAACCGCTCGCGCTCTCGGGGCTTTCGCAAGACATCACCGCGCGCAAGTCGGCGGAAGAGGCACTGCAGCAGGCCAATCGGCGCAAGGACGAGTTTCTGGCCACGCTGGCGCACGAGCTGCGCAACCCGTTGGCGCCGATCCGCAGCGCCGCGGAAGTGTTGCGGTTGCTCGAGCGTGATGATCCGCGACTGTTGCGCGCGGCGGCGATCATCGATCGCCAAGTCACGCAGATGGTCCGGCTGGTCGATGACCTGTTGGACGTCAACCGCATCACCCGCGGCGACATCGCCCTGCATCGCGAGGTGATCGATATTGCGCGCGTGGTGCACGCGGCCGTCGAGACCAGCCGCCCGCTGCTCGAGGCGTCGCGCCACGACCTGCAGCTCTCCCTTCCGTACACGACGCTGCAGACCAACGCCGACGCAGCCCGTCTGGCGCAAGCGCTCTCCAACGTGCTGAACAACGCGGCGCGCTACACGCCACCGGGTGGGCGCATTGCGCTCACCGTGGCGCGCGACGAGGGGCGCATCATGATCACCGTGACCGACAACGGCTCGGGGATCCCGAGCGACCGGCTCGAGGACATCTTCGACATGTTCACGCGGGTGGCGCCGGCGGACGCCGTCGGCGGCCTCGGTATCGGCCTCGCGCTGGTGCGGCGCATCGTGCAGATGCACGAGGGTGAGGTGCGCGCGCACAGCCAGGGCGAGGGGATGGGCACCACCATCGAGATGTGGCTGCCGCTGCACGTCCCGGCGGCCGTGGAACCGATCGGGCGTATCCATGCCGGCATGCGCGTGCAGACCGATGAGACCACGCTGCGCATTCTCATCGTGGACGACAACGTCGACTCGGCCACCAGTCAGGCCACGATGCTCGAGCTCAAGCACCACGTGGTGTGCGTGGTGCACGACGCGCTCGCGGCGCTCGATGTGGTCCATGTGTTCGAGCCGGATGTTGCGCTGCTCGACATCGGCCTGCCCGGCATGAACGGCTATGAGCTGGCGCAACGACTCCGGCAGGACGCCGCGCTCGCGGGGATGGTGCTCGTGGCACAGACCGGCTGGGGGCAACCCGCTGATCGGGCCCGCGCGCTGGAGGCGGGCTTCGATGCGCATCTCACCAAGCCGGTGGACTGGGCCTCGCTGCAGCGCGTCCTCACCGGGAGCCGGGTCGGCGGCGGACGCGTTCGTCGCCGGTGAGCGACAGCGCGTCTCGTCAGGGATTCAGCCAGTAGCTCAGCTTGAGCAGCACTGTATTGAGCGGGCGCGTTCCGAAGAGGTCGCGCACATCGCGCGCCGGCACGAAGACCCCTCGACCGGTCGGATCGTCGGCGCGCCCCTGCTGCCAGACGAGGAATAATGTGCTCGCCGGGCGGTACTCCCAGCGCACCACGGCGTTCGAATTGAATTGCTTGACGTTGAAGCCCGCGGGTGCCGCGCTGCGATAGCTGCGGAACCGATCGGCATAGGCGGCGGCACGCGGTGCCCCGAGTTCCCGCCAGTTGCTGTAGTCACCGGTGGTGACGAACGGCTGCCCATAGAACTGGAACGACAGCGTGGGGGTGGCGGTCCAGTTCGCGCGCATGGTGATGCTCAGGATATGCTGATGGAGCCGCGCAAACGTGAAGTGCGTGGTATCGCTCAGGAAGTAGCCGTAGTTGCCCACCCACTGCTGGTCGTTGGTGACCTCGTCCCAGGTCAGCCCCATCGCCCCGGAGAAACGGCTGGCCACGCGCGCTTCCACGGCCGCGTCGCCGCCCCGATACCAGGATCGCCCGACGTCGCTGGTGCCTACGCGCCACGCCGCCTTGGGCACGATGGACGGGCGCGGATCACCGACCACATCGAGGCGGAAGGTGTACTTCGCACTCTGGCGCAGCGCGGGCCCGCCCCGGGCGCAGCTCACGCAGTGCGTTCCACCGTAATCACTCACGGAGGTGGTGAGGGCGCCGCCCCAATTGTTGTGCAGCGTGCCGCTGGTGTGCAGTGAGAGGGATTGCGCCGCGAGCAAGCCGCCGGTGGTCCAGTGGGTTTCGGTGCCCAGCTGCGAGAACGCCGACCGCAGGAACCGCGATGGTCGCACGGGACGCAGGTCGAGTGACTGCTTCACCTGCATGTCGTTCACGAGGTTCACGAACCCGAGGTCATTCACCTCGAGCCCCGCACTGGCATAGCGCACGTATCCCTCGTAGCGCAGCCGTCCGCCGACCTGCCGCAGCGTCACCGACGTGGAGGGGCCGCCAAGGGCCGTGCGGGTGGAATCGTAGTGCTGCTCGTGATCGGGGCGCTGATAGAGGTGCACGCTGTTGCGTTGAGTGAGGGCAATCGCCTGCGCCGAACCGCGCACGTCGTTGAAGGCCGCATAGCTCACAACTTCCCACCGGTTCTGCGCGAACCGATGGAATCCCTGCATCAGCAACGTGGTCGCGGAGCGGCGCAGGAACGGATCGGTGGCGGCGTCGAGCTGCCGCCGCACATCGGTGAGCTGAAAGCCGAGTTGGGAACGGCCGGTACGGAAGTCGCGCAGTCCGCGCACCACGAGATAGTTGGTTTGCGGTTCAACGGTGTTGCCGTCGCTCCCCATCACGCGTTCGGTGGACGCGTTCACGACCCCGAACGCCGTCCCGTTCGCAAAGCGGGCGGTGAGCTTGGCCGCCGCCGAGATGTCGGTGAACAGGGGATCGGAATTCGACCGACGCAGCTGCGGCGTGCGGCCGATGCGCCGCGTGTAGAACACCCCCTCGCACGAGCCCTGGCAGCGATACATCCCGGCCCCCTCCTGAAAGAAGGGGCGCCGTTCATCGAACCGGATTTCGAAGGCCGAGAGATTGAGCACCGCCGGATCGGCTTCGACCTGGCCGAAGTCGGGGTGCACCGTGGCGTCGATGGTGACGTTCGCGCCCAGCCCGGCTTTGAGGTCGAGCCCGCCGGTGAGTTCGCCGTGATTACCGAGGGGTCGGTTGGGGAGGTTCGGCACACTGCGCGCGACCGAGTACGGCATCAGCTCGAGCCGCCGCGGTGTGCCCACGTCGGCGATGCCGGTAAGCGTCCCCATCTGTGACATCAGCGTGCGCTGCGACTGCCGATAGCGCGGCCACGCATCGCGCTCGTTGCGCCGCGCGATATCGCGCCAGATGCCGAAGCCAAAGCTGAGGGTGTCCGACTGATTGAAGCGCAGCTGGCTGAAGGGCACGCGAAACTCGGCGGCCCATCCGAGGCTGTCGATGGAGGTGGCGACATCCCAGACCCCATCCCATGTGCCGTCTTCGACGTTGTCGCTGTAGATCACATAGTCGCGCTTCACGCCGGCGGGATTCACTGCCATCTCGACACCGCTCCGACGATCGAGATAGCCGTCGATGATGATCTTGAGCTGATCACTGGCCGTCTTCACATCGCGGCGCGAGAGCAGCGTGACGATGCTGTCGGGGTGCGGATCGTACGCGCGCACGTAGACGTACAGATAGCGCCGGTCGAACGCCGCCCGCGCTTCGGTGCGGAACGAGGCCGGAAAGTCCTCGCCGGGATCGAACTGCACGAAGTCCTGCATGAGCGGCGCCACCCGCCAGACGCCGTCGTCATCACGCCCATCGAGGACCGGCGCGCGTTCGGCGCGCACCGCACGGGCACTGGTGGCCGGCATCGGCACCGGCGCCGCCGGCGTCGGACGCGGCGAGGGGGCCGGTTGGGCGAAGAGCGTTCGGGCGGCGAGGGACACGACGCCCGGCAGCCAACGAGGGAGACGGGGCATGCGATCCCTACGGCTTACGGGTCAGGTCTGCTGCGACGGATTGTAGCCTCGCACATCCGCGAAGAGTGCCCGAATGCGGGCGATCCCGGCGAGGGGGTCGTCTTCGGTGGCCTCGACCGTGGGGCCCAGACGGATGACCTTGGTCGGCCAGTCGAAGGCGACACAGCAGATGGGGACCCCGGCGCCCTTGGCCACGTGCCAGAAGCCGGTCCGCCACTCCGTAACCTTCTTTCGCGTCCCCTCGGGGGCGAGCGTCAGCGCGAAGCGTGCATTCGCGTGAAAGGCGGCGATGGTGGCGTCCACGACGTTGTTCTTGGCGTGACGCTCCACGGGGATGCCGCCGTTCGCGCGCATGAACCATCCCGTGAGCGGGCCGAAGAGCGTGTGTTTGCCCCACCAGTGGGAGTCGAAACCCAGGGCCCACTTGGCCGCGAGGCCGACCGGGAAGTCCCAGTTGGACGTATGCGGCGCCACAATGCACACGAACTTGGGCACATCGGGCATACGCCCCTCGAAGCGCCACCCGGCCCGCTTCAGGAGCCACCAACCGAGCGAGCGCAGCCACTGGCGTTGCGATTGGGGCGCATTTGGACCGAGGGCCCAGTCGTGCATGAGAGAGGGGCAGGGGCGGGAGGGCGTGGCGCGCGGCGGGCTCGCTGGCACGCGGCCAGACGATGGGGTTCATTTGATCCATGTCCGCACCGAATCGCAAGAGCCGCTGGGCTCGTTTCGTCCGGCGTGTGCTGATCACCGGGGGGCTCGGTGCCACGTTCGGCTCGCCGGTCTCGGCGCAGCCGCGCGCCGAGGGACCGTTGGTACTTCGGCTCCCGGTGAGCGCCCGCATCCTCGCGCTCGGCAACGCCGGGCTCACGAGCACCGACGCCGATGTGCTGTTGAGTAATCCGGGCATGCTGGGGCAGGCCCGCGGGAGTGCGGCCTCGCTGCAGCGGTACGGCCGGTTCGCCACCGGCGGCGCGCTCGCCTCGGTAACGACCGCTGGGGTGCTGAGCGTCGCGGTGGGCGTCCAGTTTCTCGACTACGCGGCGCCGAGCGGACGGTACGACGACGCCGTGCAATTCGGTGCGACGCACCTGAGCGACGGTGGCCGCATGGCCGCGTCGAGCAGCGCCTTTACGCTGGGGATCGCGCGCACGCTGCTGGGCTGGCGCATGGGCGGGAGCGTGAAGTACGCCGAGGATCGGCTGGGCGCCCTGCACGACGGCACCGTGGCGGTGGATCTCGGCGTCAGCAAGCCGATGGGGCCCGCCGCGCTCGGCGTGGTGGTGCAGAACCTTGGCGCCGGTCCGCGCCTCGGCGGCGTGCGGGGCCCGCTTCCGACGCGTGTCGGCGTCGGCTTTGGGGGCGGCGGCTTTCCGCTCTCCGAGCAGTTCGACATCGGCGCGCAGATGGCGGTCACGGTCGAAGGTGACGGCTTCGTGCGACCCGCCGGCGGCGCGGAGCTCTCGTGGGTGCCCATCGACGGCGTGCAGGTCGTGTTGCGCGAGGGATTGCGCCTGCCGCGCGAGCCGGATGAATCACTCGTGACGGCGGGGCTCGGGCTGACCGTCGATCGGTTCTCGTTTGACTACGCGCTCGAGCCGATGCGCGGCGGGCGACCGGTGTCGCATCGGGTGGGCCTGCGGATCCGCTGAACGACGAAGGCCCCGGCAGATGCCGGGGCCTTCGTCATCACGTGGCGCCGATCGCGGTGATCAGCTGCAGCTGGGGCGCCCACGCGGAAGCGCGACGGTGCAGTTCTTCGTGGTGCCGTCTTCGGTGATCACGAGCTTGGCCGTGGCGCTGCCGTCGTAGGTCAGCACCTCGCGGCGCGTCTTGGTGACGGCCGCCGAGCCTTCGACGGTCGTGGTGGACTTCATGGAGCGCACCACCGTGCCTGCCGTCGGATACGTCTCGGCCGTCGTGGACACCGGGATCTTGAGACCGGTCGTCGTGTCACCGGCCGTGCGGCTCGCGGTGAACTTCTGGCCGTCGCGGTTGGTGCCGCTCGACGTTTCGGATCCCTTCGACCAGCCGTTGACCGTGCGCAGCGTGCTGCCACTCGCCAGGCCCGTCACCGTGCGCGACGAGCTGTTGTTGACCGTGGCCGTCACCGACGCATTGTCGCGGCCGCGCGTCGTGGTGCCCGTGACCGTGGTGTTGGTGACGATCTTGTCGGTCGTCAGCGTGTCGATGGCCGTCTGCGCCGTTCCGTCGGCCTTGAAGAGGTTGTAGACGGTGGTGATGGTGAGCCCGTTGCGCGTATTCGCGCAGGTGATGTTGGTGCCGCTCGTCGTGCAGCTCGCATCGATGCGCGCGGCCGCGAACGGACCGCCGTGCGGGCCACGACCCGGCGCACCGGCCGCGAAGCCGGCGCCGAGCCCACCACCCATCATGCCGGCCATGCCCGGGCCGCCCGGGCCACCACGACGCGGGCCACCCCACGCCATCCCTTCCTGTCCGTCGCCCGCATAGCTGCTGGAGACCGATTCCATGCCAGCCGGCACCGTGTTGAAGGCGCTGGCGAAGTCGAGCGAACGGGACGCCGTGGGCGCGTCGAGACAGGCGGTGGCGCCAACAACGGTCGCCGCCGCAACGAGACGAAGGGAAAGTCGTGCCATGGGTGGAGGCCCTGGGGTTCGGCTCGAGCGCCGGCGCGACTGTCGCGCACGGGTCGTTCAAGCGTTCACGAGCAAAGACACCAGCAACAGGCTACACCCTACGCCTGTCAGGACGATGACGCCAGCCGTGGCCTCAGTCAGCGTCGATTCGTTTCAAAAACGGGGCGAGCTTTTCCCGCAGTTGACGCAGGGCGCGACTCATGTTGGCCTCGACCGCCTTCACGGTGATGCCCAGCTGCTCGGCAATCTCGCTGTACTTGAGGTTGCGTTCGCGGCTCATGAGAAAGACTTCACGAGTGCGCGGAGGGAGATCTGCGATCGCGTCGCGAATAGCGGCTTCCAGTTCACCGGTATGCGCATCCGCGTCGGCGGCTTCGACCGGCTCGTTCAGCGCCTCGACATAGACCTGCGACTTCTTCTGCACCTGCAGATGTCGCAGGTGATTGAGCGCCCGATTGCGCACCGCCTGCAGCAGATAGCCGGGCACGCTCGACCCATCGGGGAGCGTTTCGCGCCGGCGCCACAATTCCAGAAAGACGTCCTGGGCCAGTTCCTCGGCCACGCCGGATTCGTGCAGGATCCGGTTGGCCGCGCGCACCACGGGCTCGTACCACTGGCGAAAGAGCGCATCGAACGCGGCGTGGTCGCCACGGCGAAGGCCAGCCAGCAGGTCAGAGTCGGTCACGAGGGAAGCGGGCGCGATGAATGAAACACGGGATTGGGCGAACCCGGGACGCAGGTATCTTACACCCGTGTCCAGCGGATTCAGGGGGGCGCCCCCCGTTCCGGTTGGCGAAATCGACCCGACGTAGGGTGCAGTCACTTTCCCGTGTTTCCCCGGCATGTCCGACGAAATCCGCGCCTTCCTGTCCGAAGATCCCGACGCGCGCTGGGAAGCGATCGCCCGCCACCTGGCAGGCGAGAGCGATCCGGCGGAGTCGGCCGCGGTCGAGGCATGGCTGACGGCGCATCCGGAAGACGCTGCGCTGGCCGCGGTTGTTAAGGCGCGCGCCGATCGGGCCGCGGCGATGGCCGCGGTAACCGTGGATACGGAAGCGGCGTTGGCCCGGGTTCGCGCGCGGATCGGCAATGGCCCCACGCTGACGGTGGAGCGGGGCGGTGCGCCGCGCCGGGCGCCGTCGGTACCGACGGCCGCACCTCGACGCCGCTGGCGGGGCGTGGGCTTTGCGGCGGCCGCCGGTCTCGCGGCGATCGTCGGCATCAGCCAGTGGCGCGCCAGTCGGCCCGCCGCGGCGCCCACGGAGTACCGCACGGCCGTCGGCCAGCGCGATTCGCTGCGGCTGCCCGATGGCACCACGGTGGTGCTGGCTCCGGGCAGCCGCCTGACGGTCGCGTCCGGCTATCAGACCGGCGCCCGCGAGGTCACGCTCGAGGGCGCGGCGTTCTTCGAGGTGCAGCACGACGACGCGCATCCGTTCACGGTGCATACGGCGTCGGCCGACATTCGCGATATCGGCACCGCCTTCTCCGTGAAGACGGCCGCCAGTGGCGTATCGGTGGCCGTCACGCACGGCATCGTCTCCATGGGGGCGAAGTCCGCCGCGGCGACCGAACTGCGCGCCGGGGATCGCGCGACGATGGCTCGGGGTACGGTGTTCGTGCAGCGTGGCGTGGTCACCGCCGAGGACGTGTCGTGGACGCGTGGGCAGTTGGCGTATCGCGATGCCCCGCTCAGCGAGGTGCAGGCCGATCTCCAGCGGTGGTATGGTCTCGATCTGCGTATCGCCGACAGTACGCTGGCGGCGCGCACACTCACGGCGACGTTCCGCGGGGATTCTGCCGCGCAGGTCGTCCATCTGATTGCTCTCGCGCTCGGTGCCGATGCCGTGCAGAAGGGCGATACGATTTTCCTCCAGCCGCAGGGATCGGGATCGCCGACCCCCTGAGCGAGGCGCCGAGGCGCATGCTGCACGGAATGCTGACGCGACGCGGACGATTCGCGGGCGCGATGGCCATGCTTACGGCATGGTCCGTCGTGCCCGCGGCCGTTGTGCGTGCCGCGCCAGCCGATCCGACGGCGCCCGGGTGCGCCACGCGCGTGGGGGCCGCCGACAGGGCGAGTCTGTGGGCACCGCCCCTCGATCGCATCGTCTCGGTGCGCCTCACGGACGCGCCGGTGCGCGAAGCGCTGGATCAGATCGCGGGGCTCGCCAAGCTCGAGCTGTCCTACAGCAGCGATCTCTTGCCGTCGGGGCGGCGCGTCTGTCTCGCGCTGACCAAGGTACCGGTGGGCGCGGTGCTCGAGTCTCTGCTCAGCGGTTCCACCTTGCGGCCGATCGTGCTTGGCACGGCGCAGGTCGTGCTCGCGCCCTCGCGACCGGCCGCCGTGGCCGCCGACGCGCCCGCGGTGACCACGCGTCATGCGAGTGTGCTCGACCGGGTCGTCGTGACGGGCTCGCCCGATGGCGCGTCGCAGCGTGGGTCGCCGTTCGCGTTGGATGTGGTGGATGGCGCCACGCTGGCGCAGCATGGGGTCAGCACGCTCGGGGAAGCGATGGATCTTGCCGTCCCCGGCGTCTGGACATGGACGGCGAGTGCAGGCATGGTGACCGCGCGCTACGGCAGCATACGCGGCGCGAGTTCGTTCGGGGCGAGCGCGCCCAAGATCTATCTCGATGGCATCGAGGTCGCGAACCCCTTGCTGGTCACGCAGCTCGATCCGTCGCGGGTGGCGCGCGTGGAAGTCATTCGCGGACCGCAGGGCGCCGCACTGTATGGTGCTGATGCGATCAGCGGCGTGGTGAATATTCTCACGCGCCACGACGGCACCAGCACCGGTGGTACGCAAGTCCAGCTGTCGACCTCGGCCGGCCTCTCGGCCACGGCGTTTGCACCGCGTGACGCCTTCGTGCAGGATCATGCGATCTCGTTGCGGCGGGGCAGTGCCTCGCGCAGTCTGGGGCTCGGCTTCAACGTGGGTACGGTCGGCGCCTATGTGCCGGGGGCATCGGAGCGTCGCCTGCTGGCCGACATGGATGGCCGGCTGGTGAAGGGGAGGGCCGTGCTCACGGGCACGGCGCGTTTCTCCCTGCAGCGGGCGAACGCATCGACCTCGGCGATGTTCGATGTCACGACCGGCGCCCTGTCGGTGCAGCCCACGTACACCACCGCCGCGCGCCGGAGCGCGGGGCCATCGGTGTTGGATTCGACGCGTGGCGCGCCGCTCCCGCGCGACACGGCCCGTTTTCTGGGCGACAGCGCCACAGGACAGGATCTGCAGCAATACACGGTGGGCGGCAGTGCTGCGTTCATGCCGAACCTGCACTGGACCCACACGGCGATCGTCGGCATCGACGGGTACCGCCTGCGTGGGCTTTCCACGCTCGCGACCGCGGCACCGCTGCAATACACCGCGCTCGCCTCGGTCTCGAATGCACAGGGAGCGGCGGACCGCACGACGCTGCGACTGCGCTCCGTGGGACGGTTCGATGTCGCGCCGGCCACGCTCCTCACGCTGACGCTCGGCGCGGAACAGTCGATGACGCGCGAGGCGTCGACGGCCACGGTGATGGGATGGAGTGGCGCGGCGCCCGCCGGCGGAACGGGGGGCGTGATGCCGCGCGTCGGGACGGTGCAGCAGTCCACCACCTGGTACGACAACGCTGGCGTGTCCGCACAAGGGCAAGTGGCCTGGCGTGACCGCTGGTTCGCCTCGGCGGGCGTGCGCGCCGAGCGGACGACGGGTGCCACGCCGAATGCCCAGCAGTCACTGTTGCCGATGCTCGGCGCCGCCTACGTGCGCGACCTGGGCGGCAGTGTCCTCAAGTTCCGCGGCGCGTTCGGCAAGGGGATTCGGCCCGCCCGCACGCTGCTCCGTACGAGTTCGTGGATCGGGCGCTCGCAGGCCGAGGCGCTCGAGGCGTTGGAAGCCGAACAGCAGCAGGGCACGGAGTTCGGCGCGGACCTGCTCCTCGGGGCGCGCACGAGCCTGCACCTGACGCGGTTCGATCAGCGGGCGTCGGGGCTGATCCAGCCTGTGGGCTCGATGACGACCACCACCAACGGTGCCGGACGCCTGCAGCGCACGATGAGCTACACGCTGCAGAACGTGGGCGCGATCGACAATCGTGGCTGGGAGCTCGAAGGCGTCACCCGTTTGCGCGCGCTCACCCTCTCCGGGACCTGGTCCTACGTCGACAGCCGCGTGGCGAAAACCGCGGCTGGATATCGCGGGGAACTGCGTCCCGGCGATCGCATGCTCGATGTCCCGCTCAACACGCTGAGTTTCAGCGCCGCGTACACGCGCGGTCGGTTGACCGTGACCAGCACGGCCACGCACGCCGCGAACTGGGTGGGGTACGATCGCAACGCCATCGGCGCGGCGTTGGTGGCCGACAGTCTGCCGCGTGATCTCGATGGCCCACTCATGCGCCGGTACTGGACGACGTACGGTGGCGTCACCCGCTGGCGCGGCTCGACCGCGTTCCGGTTACGTGGCGATCTGTCGATGGTGCTCACCGGCGACAATCTGCTCAACGTGCAGCGCGGAGCGCCGGACAATGCGAGTGTGATCGCCGGGCGGACCCTCAGCCTCGGGTTCCGAACGCTGTTCTAACCCAAGAACGCCGAACCTGACGACCCCGAACCCCCAACTGATCAGTGTGGGGTTCGGGGTCGTCAGGTTTGGGGTTCTTGGGTTTAGTGGGGAGTGATGCCGATATCGTCGAGCATCACCGCGCCAACCCGCTTCCGGTCGAAGACGAGGCGGATGGTCGTCAGTTGCGTGGGGTCGAACTGCGGGTTCGCCCGGATGAACTGCTCGAGGGGCGCTCGGTAGGTTTGCATCACCGGCTCACTCAGCGTGGTGAAGCGCTGCTTATCGCGCCCGGCGCGGCGGTAGATGTACGTCTCGATGGGCATGCGCACCGGGCCGAAGGTGCTGAGCGGCAGTCGCGCGACATGTCCGGCAGCATCGCTCACTTCCATGGTGAAGTCGGGCGGCAACGTGTCCTTGGCGGGCTTTCTGGGAGCGGGCTTGGGCGTGTCGGCCTTTCTGGCGGGCTTCTTCGCGCTGTCCGCTTTCGCGGTGCTGTCGCGCGCGGTGGTATCCCGCGGTGCGCCGCGTCGCGGGCCGGGCGTTTGGGTGGTGGTCCCCACCGTGAGCAGCAGCGCCCCGCGCGCGCTGGGAGCGAGCGCGGCGCGCAGCGAATCGGAGAGCGTCACGGTGAAGCGCGCCGGCGCACGTGGCGTCGTCGTGTCCTTGCCCACCGGCGTGTTGTTCCACCCCACGGTCACGACGTTGCTGCGGAAGCTCTGTCGGACGCGGCTCTGGACGTCATTCTCCTTCCATGTGCTGAGCGAGTCGGCGCTGATGCGCACCCCGGGCAGCGAGCCGGTGCTGACGTCGAAATCCTCGTCAAACGTCGCGAGCGACGTGGTTCGCGCGTCGGAGTAGCGCGTGAGGTACATGGTGGGCGGGAGCCAATCGCCGGCCGCGCGGTGATCCTGAAAGAGGGCGCGGTATTCGTGCTTCCCCTGCAATACCGCTTCGAGGAAGCTGGTGATCACTACGCGGCCGAACTGCCGCTGTTGTTCACCGCTGACGAGCGCATCGAGTTGCAGGCGTCGCCCGGAGGTCTTGCCGTTGTCCTTGTTCTGCCAGACGGTGTTCCACTGCCCGTGATTGGCGCGGTACATCCAGATGGCGCTCTTGAACTGGTCGCTCGGGGAAGTGAAGCGCACCCGGTTGAACTGCATCAGCCCTTCGAAATCGGAGATGTCGCCGTCGTGTGATCCGTGAATGGCGAGATAGCTCACGTCGGTCAGCACGGTGGGTTGCTGCGCCGGCTTGTATTGCCCGTCCACCGTGCCGATGGCCACCACGGCGCGGATGCCGAATCCGAAACTGAAGCGGCGCGTCGCATCGTCGGGGTTGGCGGGCAGCCGATTGAACGCTGCCGCGACCGCCGCCGCCTCACCGCCGCGCGAATGCCCGATCAGCGCGACGCGGCCCAGATCCACGCGCCCCGACAGCGGTTTCCCGACGGTGTCGTTCATGGCGCGGAGCGCTTCGAGATGCTTGAGCAGCATCCAGCCGCGCGCCCGATTGTTCTCCGTCGAGGTCTCGTTCAGGAAGTTTTCGTCCACCGACGCCGCGATGAAGCCGTGACTGGCCAGCTGTTCAGCGAGCCACACGTAGCCGGGGTCCGAGAAGTCCCGCATGTCGTGGTTCCCGTGCACGATCAGCACGACCGGGAACGGCCCTGCGCCCAGCGGATAGTACAGGCGCGCATTCAGCGGGAATGCCTTCTGATCGAAGCCCCAGTACTTACGGCTCGCCTTGGCGCCGTCCGGCCGAATGGACGCGAAGGGTGAGGCGTCGACTCGCGCTGTCCGATAGGTCACCGAGTCCCGGTACTCCGGACGCCGCCGATCCGTCCCGCTGCCGTAGTAGAGATGCTTCACCGTCATGGGCCCGCGGGCCCCGGGGTTGGGAGCCGTGATGGTCCGATGCGCGAGGACCGTGGACGCATCGCTCGGCGTCAGCGTCAGAGGCTGCGTGCAGGCCGCGAGTCCGGCCAGGGCCGCGGCGGCGAGAAGGGAGGCGCGGAGCATCCCGGAGTGTACGCGCCGGTTCCGCCAAAGCGCGAGGGGCGCCGCGGTAGCCGCGGCGCCCCTCAGGTCCGGCCATCCGGTTGGGGCGGATCAGAATGTCACGCCGACATCCGGCGAGCAGGTCGTCGAGCCGGCATTGCAAACGCGGTAGATGTAGCTGCCCTTGGCGAGCCGGCTGTCGTTCTGTGACCCGTCATTGGCGGTCGTCCAGATACGCGTGCCATTGCGATACACATCCACGTTGGTTGTCGTCGCGCCGCTCCAGAGGAGACGCGCGGTGTTGTTGTTCTTGGAGACCTGCTTGGTGATGCTGAGCGTAATGGCGACCGGGGCCGGCGGTGGCGGCGGCGGTTGCGTCGGCGTCGTGGTCGTGGTGGTATCGATCGGGGCAGGCGCCGGCGTCACGGCGGCCGTGAACAGCGTCGACAGCAGCATGTTGGGCGAGCCGGCCGGATCCGTGATCACGTTCGGCGTGGCGGCGGCGAGCATGGAGCTGCGCACCTGGTCGGCCGTATACGTCGGGTAGGCGCCCAGGATCAGCGCGGCGACACCCGTCACGTGTGGCGTGGCCATCGAAGTGCCGCTCAAGCCGGCGTAGGCGTTGTTGGCGCCGATCCAGCTCGAGGTGATACCCGTCCCGGGGGCGAAGATGTCCACGCAGGAGCCAAAGTTGGAATAGCCGGCGCGATTGTCGCCGCTCTCACTGGCCGCCACGGTGATCGCATTCGGCGTCGCTGCCGGCGAGACGTTGCAGGCATCCTGGCTCTCATTGCCCGCCGCGACGGCGAACACCACGCCGGCGCTGATGGACTTCGTGACCGCGTCATTCACCGACTGGATGTAACCGCCACCCAAGCTCATGTTCGCGACCATCGGAATGCTCTTGTTGTTCGTCTTCTGCTGCGTGACCCAGTCGATGCCGGCGATCACGCCGCTCCACGTCCCCGAGCCGGAGCAGTCGAGCACGCGCACCGGGATCAGCGTCACGCCGCGTGCGACCCCCATCGTGTTGCCGCCAACCGTGCCGGCGACGTGCGTGCCATGCCCGTTGCAGTCGATGGGATTGTTGTCGCCGAAGGCCGAGAAGCCGGTGAGCGTGCGGCCCACGAACTGCTCGTGCGACGTCAGGATGCCGGTATCGATGATGTAGGCCCGCACATTCGACGCCGTGCCGGTGAAGTTGTACATGCCGTCGAGCGGCAGCGCGCGCTGGTCAATACGGTCGAGCCCCCAGCTGTTGGCGGTCACGACGTCGTTGATCCTGACCGGCCCGTCGGCTTCCACGCGGGTCACGCCGGCGGTGCGCGCAAGCGCTTCGGCGGCGGCCGGCGTCAGATTCGCCACGAAGCCCTTGAGCGCGAACTTGTAGCTGCGCTTGAAGAGCCCCTTCTGGAGCCCGGTGAGCGACTTGCCTTTGGCATCCGGATCGGCCGTGGTGTCGGCCAGCGTGACGATGTAGTCAGTCGGATCCGCGCTCGTACTAGTGCTGTCGCTCGTCGTCGGCACGCGGGAGCGCCCGGTCGCGGCGGCCAGGCGGGCATCCGCCGGCTGGGTGGTCGTATCGGCGCAAGCGGCCAGGGCCGCGGTGCCCAGCAGGGCGAAAGACAGACGGGAAATCGGACGCATCGCGTGTTCTCGGATGATGTCGGGTGCGAGGCGGGCGCAGCGGCGCGTCGCTCGTCACACAGCAGACGGATCACCCCCCGGGTCCGGCACGCGCTTTTTCGCTCGTCGTGTGACGTGGATCTCAGTCTGTGACGGTTGTGAATGACATTTCATCTGCAGGCTTACGGATTGGGCGTGACGGCTGCACTTTTGCGCATGCAACGACGCCAATTCGTCTCCGCGCTGGCCGGCAGCACGGCGCTGCCGGCGTTCCTCCCCCAATTCGCGCCTGGGGCCATTCGCCGTCTGATCGATGCGAACGACGTGGCCAAGAGTCGGGGCCGCGCCCTGCTCGATGCCGACGCGACCGCCTGGCAGGGCACCGCCGCGGAAGCGGCAGCGTTCGCGGCCGACGAGGATTTCTGGGAGCCGGTCCAGCGGGCCTTCGACCTCGACCGCACCTGGATCAACCTGAACAACGGCGGCTGCTCGCCGGCGCCCAGCCATGTGATGGCGCAGCTCGAACGGGATCTGCGCTACGCCAACGAGCTCCCGGTGATTCACATGTGGCGTGACCTCGAGCCGCGCATCGAAGTCGTCCGCCGGGAGCTCGCACGGGAGTTCGGCTGCGACCCCGACGAGATCGCGATCACCCGCAACGCCTCCGAAAGCCTCGAGACCTGCATCTTCGGCCTCGATCTCAAGGCTGGCGACGAAGTGGTGGTCAGCAACCAGAATTACGGGCGCATGATCAACGCGTGGAAGCAGCGCGCGGCCCGAGAGCAGATCGTGCTCAAAGAGATCTCCTTCCCGGTGCCGTGCACCACACCGCAGCAGATCGTCGATGCGTTCGCCGCCGCGATCACGCCGCGCACCAAGGTCATGGAGATCACGCACATCACCAACCTCACCGGCCAGATCCTGCCGGTGAAGGAGCTGGTGGCGATGGCGCGGGCCAAGGGCGTCCAGACGATCGTGGATGGGGCGCATGCCTTTGCACAGTTCCCGTTTACGCGCGACGAGCTCGGGTGCGACTACTACGGCACGAGCCTTCACAAGTGGCTGCTGGCGCCGATTGGTACCGGCATGCTCTACGTGCGCCGCGACAAGATCCCGAGCGTGTGGCCGCTCATGGCCGGTAACCCGGGGCAGGAGAAGGACGTCCGGAAGTACGAGGAGATCGGCACACATCCGGCCGCGAATCACAACGCGATCGCGGTCTCGCTGGCGTTCCATCGCGCCATTGGCGCCGCTCGGAAGCAGGCACGCCTGGTCTACCTGCGCGACCGGTGGGCCAAGCGGTTGCTCGCCGAGGGCAACGGACGCGTGAAGGTGCTCACGCCGCTTGACTCCAAGTGGGGCGGTGGCATCGGCTTCTTCAACGTGGACGGGCTCGCGCACGACAAGCTCGGCAACTGGCTCATGGGGCAGTACCGTGTCGTGCAGACACCCATTACGCATCCGGAGTTCACCGGGATCCGCGTCACCCCCAACGTGTATACCACGCTGGACGAAGTCGATCGATTTGCGGAGCTCGTGCTCCAGGCCATCAAGAAAGGAATCGCGTGATGCGGGCAGGCAAGACGGCGGTGGTGCTTGGTGCGGCGCTTGCGGGCGTGGCGTCGGTGAGTGCGGCGCAGCCGCCGTTCGAAGGGGTGGTGACGATGCGCATGGGCGGCCGGGCCGCGGCCGGCGCGCCGGCGGGCGCGGTGACCTCCCAGGAGATCGAGTACAGCATCAGTGGCCGCCGCATGCGCATGACGATGGGTGGCCCGGCCGGCGGCATGACGATGCTGATGATGCCCGCCGACAAGAAGATCTACGTGCTCATGGCGGCGCAGAACGCGTATATGGAAATGCCCATGGCCGATGTGGCCGCGACCGCCCAGCGGGCGCAGTCGGCGACGCCCAGCGACGTGAAGGTGGTGCACACCGGGAAGTTCGATGTGGTGGCGGGGTACAAGTGCGAGCATCTCACTCTGACGGCCACCACGCCGTCCGGGCCGCAGAGCACGGACGCGTGTGTGTCGAAGGAGTTGGGGGCGTTCACCAATCCCATGAGCGGCATGGGCGCCAAGTCGCCGTCGTGGCAGACTTCGGTGGAGGCGCAGGGGTTCCCGCTCAAGGTCACCACGCCTGATGGCACGGTGGCGCTCGAGGTCACCAAGATCGAGAAGAAGCGGCTCCCCAACACGCTCTTCACGATTCCGGAGTCGTACACCCGCATGCAGGCGCCGCCCGCTCGGCGGTAACCGGTACGGCGCGCCGAAGGGCCGTGGCCAAACGACACGCGAGACCGTCGGTGAAACCTCCGCCCGGCGCGGTCGTTAGGAGAGCAGCACCCGACGAAGTTTGACGCCATACGGATTCCCTGGAGGCCCCCGATGATCATGGCCCTGCTGTCTTTTGCCGTCGCGACCGTGGTCGCGATCGTGCTGCACGGCTCGACGCGCAAGTTCGTGCGCAATCGCCTGCGTTACGTGGACGCGGTCCAGAAAGGGCTGGCTCCCTGGCTCGCCGGCGGCGCCGCCTTCTTTGTGGGGTCGCTCCTGGTCCCGGTCCTCCCGCTCGTCGGGATCGGCACGGCCCTCACCGCCGGCTTCGCCGTCGGCAGCGGCGTCGCCGCCGGCGCCCGGGACATCCGCAACGGCGTCTCCCCGATCGTCTACGGCCCCTAGTCCCGCCGTTCCCGCCGCACGTATACGCTCCACGTATACGCCCTACGTATACGCGGTACGTATGCGCCCCACGTATACGCCGTTCCCCCAAAGAGGGTCCGAGAGGCCCTCTTTGTTATTTTCCCCCCATGTCGTCCTCTCCCGCCTCTGACAAGACCCTCCCCTGGGTCGCCCCGTTTGCCGTCTTCATGATCTGGCTGGCGGTCGGCCCGTCGCTCGGTCTGCCGCAACCGTGGGAGTCGATCGCCCGCGTCGGTGTGCTGGTCGCGGTGCTGCTCACGATTTCGCGTGACGTCGTCTTCTCGCTGCGCATCCGGCACCCGCTCGCCAGCATCGCGCTGGGGGTGGCCGTCTGCGCGATGTGGGTCGCCCCCGACCAGCTCGTGCCCGGCTGGCGCGACCACTGGCTCTTCACCAACCGCGTGACCGGCAAGGTCACCACCTCGATTCCGCCCGAGGAGTTCGCGAACCTGCTCGTGGTGGTGCTGCGGGTGGTCCGAGCCGCGCTGCTGGTGCCGATTCTGGAGGAGCTGTTCTGGCGCGGGTGGCTGCCACGCTGGCTCATCAACAACGACTTCGCCAAGGTCCCCCTTGGCACGTTCAACACGATCGGCTTTGTGGGCACCGCCGTGCTCTTCGCGAGCGAGCACGGCCCCTTCTGGGAAGTGGGGCTCGCCTGCGGGCTGATCTACAACTGGTACATGTGGAAGACCAAGTCGCTCGGCGATCTGGTGCTGGTCCACGGCGTCACGAACCTGGCGCTCAGCGGGTTCGTGCTGATGACCAGGCAGTACGCGTACTGGATGTAGCGTCAGGTCGAGATGGTGTCTTCCCGCACGAGCAGGGCGTGGGCGCCGGCGAAATCGAGATGCAGGATGTCACCATGGCCGTGCAGGATCCGTACACTCATGGAGTGCGGCGCCGCCGGATTGTCGGTGTGCAGCATGTCGCCCTCCACGCGGTAGAGCAGGCCGATCACCTGATCCCTTCCTCCGACATCCACATGGTAGTGCAGCGCTCCGTCCGGCCGGAATTCCATGCGCACCCCCGGCGCGAAGTCGAGCGACGGGTCGGCGCGCATGAGGCGCCACGTGCCCAGCAGCCAATTCGCGGTCATGGGCGAAGAATAATTCGGGGGCTGACACTCGTGCTCGGACTGGTGCTGCTGGTGGCCCGGCCGGCCCGCGCGCAGATCGACCACGCGCTCTTTGATCGCCTGCTCAAGGCGCACGTGGTGAACGGGCTGGTGGACTACGACGCCTTTGCGCGGGCGCCCGAGTTTGCGCGGTATCTCGGGCAGCTCGCCACCACGGAGCTCCGGCAGCAGAGCGGGGACGAGCAGCTGGCGTTCTGGATCAACGTGTACAACGCCTACACGATTGCGCTCATCAACACCCACCATGAGCGCGGGTCCATCCGCAACATCAACAAGACGCTCGGGGTGCTGCAGCTCAAGGGGCCGTGGAACGAACGGATCGTGCGGGCCGCGGGGCGCACCCTCACGCTCGACGAAGTGGAGCACCGCATCCTGCGGAAGCAGTTCCACGAGCCGCGCGTGCACTTCGCCATCGTGGCCGCCGCCAAGGGGAGCCCGCCGCTCCGCAGTGAGGCCTATACCGGCGCCAAGCTGGTCGACCAGCTCTGGGACCAGGGGCACGTCTGGCTGACGCAGTACCCACAGGTGAACACCTGGGAGCGGAACGGCCTCACGCTGAGTCCCATCTTCAGCGCGTACTTCACCGACTTCGCCAATAACCACAAGGAGTTCGGGCTCTACATGGCCCAGTGGTATGACGGCGAAGCGCGGGAGAAGCTGGAGGCCGGGAAGTACTTCCGACGGCAGTCGCAGTTCGACTGGTCATTAAACCTGTTGCCCAGGACGGCGACGAGATAATCCGCGAAATCCGTGTCATCCGTGGCCACGGCATGCTGGCCACGGATGACACGGAAACGCACGGTGGAACAGCGGTTTCTTGTTGGGGGAATGCGGGGTTGGTCACCAATCCCCTGTTACCCCTGGGCAATCCGCCGCGTCGCATGAGGTATCCCTCCCACCTCGGAGACGCCCATGCCGTCGATTCGCCGTCAGGTTGCCCGTGTGAAGGCCATCCGCCTCGACCAGTCCTCGATTGGTGAGGCGGGGCTCGCGTTCCTGCTCGCGTACGTCGCTGCGTACTTCTTCAGCGCGCTCTGAGCGCTGATCAGGTCCGCCACGCCTGGCTCGCGATGCCATTGGCATCGCGACGCCACGGCACCCACGCCAGCCCAACCAGCTGGACGTGCACATCGCTCGCCTTGGCTTTGACCACTGTGGTGGTGAGTGCCTCGGTCTGCGCGTCATAGCTCGCGCCCAGCGCATCGATCTCGCTCTGGAGCGTCTGTTCGAGCTCGGCATATTGCGCCTGCGCCGCTTCGAGCGTCTCGGTGGCGCGTCCCACGTCGCCGCTCTGCTGCGCGGCGCGCCCCGCGCCCCGCACCGCCGTGCCCACCTTGCTCACGGTCGTCGCCGAGATCTTGCCGCGGCCAAAGATCGCGCCGAGAATCGCGCCGCCCACGCTGATCGCGGTATCCATCTTGGCCTGACTCGCCTGCGCGGACTCACGCTCGACCGCCTGCTGCGCGCGCCGCACCTTGTCCTGCGCCGTAGTGAGCTTGGTGGCGTACTTGGCGCGTAGCTTCTCGATCTTGGCGTCGCGATCTTCGCGCGACTTGAGCTGCAGGCGGGCCCGGAAATCCCCTTCGCTCTCGCCCGCGTTCGATGTGAGCTTGTAGGTGGGGCTCGTGAAGAGCTGCACCTGTTCGGTGGTCACCACGAACTTCTGCAGCGTCTTTTCCCACGCTGCGTAGTTCTTGGCCTTCATGGCCGCGTCGGGCACCGTGGCGAAGCTCGCCCCATCGGCCGGCACCTTCTCCAGCGCCGACGGGTCGAGTTCGATGCGCTCGGCGCTCGTCCAGTCGAGCGCAATGGGGCCGTCGTCCACGCCGGCGAGCAGCGCCACGCGGCGTGACTCGGTGACGTTGAGCTTCGCGTTGCTGAAGCTCACATCGGCGAGGCCGAGCACCATGGGGTGATACTGCAGCGCGCCAGCCCCCTCGCTGACGGCCGGCAGGAAATACTGCGGGACCTCCGCCGGCAGGACTGGCGGGCGGGTGTTGGCCGATGCATCGACGGCGGCGAGCCCGCCACCGGTATTCGTGGCTGCTGCCGCGGTGGGTGTCGCGGTTGCCGCCGGCGCCGGCGCTGCCGCGGTGACCGCCTTGATCTGCTCGCGCGTCATCGGGCCGGCGAGATAGCTCAACGTCCAGCGCGTTTCGAAGGTGATGGGCGCCGGTTCGTGCACGCTGTGCAGCAGGAACATGCGCTTGCCGAGGCCGGCGATCGTCTGCTCCATGGCGGCCTTGTCGAACGCCTGCCCCCCGCTCGCGCCCTCGAGGCCTTCCATCACGCGCATCTTGTCGCGCTCGGTCTGCAGGCGGCCAATGAACCAGGTGCCCGTGTTCGACAGGCCACGGTAGTCGAGGTCCACCGGATTCTGCGTCGCGAGGACGACCCCCAGCCCGAAGGCACGCGCCTGCTTGAGCAGCGTGAGCAGCAGCACCTTGCTCGGGGGGTTCGCTACGGGCGGCATGTAGCCGAACAGTTCGTCGATGTAGAGAATCGCACGCAGCGACCCGGTGCCCGGCTGCGACCGCACCCACGCCAGAATGTCCGAGAGCAGGAGCGTCATGAAGAACATCCGCTCGGCGTCGCTCAGGTGCGCAATGGAGATGACCGAACCGCGCGGTTTGCCGCTCGGGTCGTAGAAGAGGCGCGCCGTCTCCAGCGGTTCGCCCTGCATCCACGTCTGAAAGCCGGGGGCGGCCAGCAGGTTGTTGAGCTGCATCGCCAGCGCCATGCGGTCTTTCGGCGGAAAGACCGTGTCGAGCGGCATCACGCCCACCGTGCTGAAGGGCGGGCTCTGGATACCACCAATCAGCCCTGCGAGATCGAGGCTCTTCCCGTCGCTCCAGTGGTGATTGAGGAGGTTGGCGATGAGGATGTGCTCGCGGCTCGAGATCGGATCGGCTTCGATGCCGAGCAGCGAGAGCAGTGAGGTGGCGGTGGCGCTCACGCGCTCCTGCAGCGCTTCGGCATCGTCGCGAATCGCGGCCGGCGGTGCGTCGAAGGCGCGCAGCAGCGAAAGCGGGCGACCGGCGGTGGAACCCGGCGTGTAGATGGTTACCTCAGCCGCGTCGCGCAGGCGCTGAATGCGCGCACCATCCTGTCCCCACCCGGCGAGCCCATTCTTCCACGCGCTCGCCTGCTGTTCGGCGAATGCCTCGGGGGTGACCCCGGCGTTGCTCGCCTGCTGCGGATCCACCCACGGGCGGAAGTCACTCGCGGCGAGGTTGGGGAAACGCAGCGCGAGGTTGCCAAGGTCGCCCTTGGGGTCGATCGCAATGACCGGCACCTTGTCGATGAGCGCTTCCTCGATGAGGTCCACGCCCAGGCCGGTCTTGCCGCTGCCGGTCATGCCGATGATGACGGCATGCGTCGTGAGGTCCTTGGCGTCGTAGAGAACGAACTCGTCACGGCGCTGCTTGGCGGCGAGGTCGTAGCGCTTGCCGAGGTAGAAGGCGCCCAGCGTTTCGAAGTCAGTCACGGAGAGACCGGCGGCTCAGGGCCGCGTGGGAGGAGTGGGGCCCGCGGGGCGAAACTGCGCGAGCAGGTCGGCGACGTGTTTGCGCGCCGCGTCGATTTCGTAGTCGCGCACGGGCGCGTCGGTCCCATCGACGCGCTTGCGACGCGTCACGGCGGAGTCACCGGCGAAGGCGAGCGTGAGTTCGACCTCCAGCCGAGTGGGCGAGCGATCGGATGCCTGCGCGGTCTGGCTGCGCGATTCGGTGTACGTGCGCACCGCACCGGTGGGAGCCAGCTCGATCGTGCGCCGGGCCGTGCCGTCGGTGCCAAAGAGGATCTGTTCGGTCACGACGGTGAGGCTGTCGCGCGGTGCGGTCGTGAACGTGATGCGTTCGTCGCCGTTCTGCCATGCCCCGGCGGCGGGAAGGGCGATGGCCTCGTCGCGCTGACGTGCGGCGTCCTTCGCGGCCGGACGTTCGGTCGTGACGCAGGCCGCCAGCAGTGTCGCCAACAGCAGGATCACCGGCGTACGCGCGCCGGTGCGAGTCCACCCCCACATGGTGAGAACGGTACGGCTTAGAACTCGCGCCGCTTCATTTCCTTGAAGATCCCTTCGGCGTCGCTGCCGGGGAGATCGTCCTTGGTGCCACGCGTGGCCTCGAGGGTTGGGTCGTAGGCCTGGCGTGCGGGCTTCTTCGTCTGCGACGCCTTCTGCTGGGTCTTCTTGAGCAGGGCCTTCAGCTGGTTCTCTTTCATTGGCGCAAACGCTCGGTAGGGGACGCAAATCCGGCTGGGATGCCTGCTTAAGATTGTGCTACCGATGCTCCCCACTGTAAAGCGACGCGCCTGGCCCATTCTGCTGACTGTCCACCTGCTGGCCGCCCTGGCGGTCGGGGTGCAGCGACTGCTCTCCGGGGCCCAGATCAACAACTTCCTGATCTTCCGGAGCGCCTTTCACCACCTGATGGCGGGGCAGGACCTGTACGTGCCCTATCCGGCCGAGCACTTCGACCTCTACAAGTACTCGCCCACGTTCGCGCTGCTCTTCGCGCCCTTTTCGCTGCTGCCGCTCTGGCCGGCGCTGCTTGCCTGGAACCTGCTGAACACGGTGGCGCTCTGCTGGGCGGTTCGTGCCCTGGTCGGGCCCGAGCGCGGGGCGGTGGTGCTGGCGGTCTGCCTGCTCGAGGCGCTGGGGGCGATGCAGAACCTGCAGAGCAACGGGCTGGTCGCCGGCCTGATGATCGCCACGCTGGCAAGTCTCGAGCGGGAGGGGGTCGCCGGCGGGGCATTGGCCGTCGTGAGCGGAACGGCCGTGAAGATCTTCCCCGGAGCGGCCGGTCTGCTGGGAGTCATGGACCGCCGCTGGTGGCGCTTTCTGCTCTGGAGCGCCGGGCTTTCCGTGGTCTTCTTACTGCTGCCCCTGCTGGTGACGTCGCCCGAGGGGCTGCTTGCGCAGTACCGCTCGTATGGGCACCTGCAGGAACTCGACCGCCTGCGGCATCCGCAGATGTGGATCGGCGGCCTGCTGCAGCAGCGTGGGATCGCCGTGAACGGGGTGGCCCTTCAGGGGGTGGGGCTGGCGATCGTGCTGACGGCCGGCGCGGTGGCGCGAACGGCATGGCAGGACGCCGCCGTGCGCCGCCTGCTGCTGGCCATCCTGCTGATCTTCTCCAACATCTTCAACCACAACGCCGAGTCGCCGAGCTATGTGATCGGTCTGGCGGCCCTCGGGATCTGGTGGGTGTCGATACCGAGGGCGCGCTGGCGGGACGGCCTGCTGGCGTTCGGGGTGGTCATGGGGTCGCTCGTGGCGAGCGATCTGACGAGCAAGGCGTTCCGGGCAGCCTACCTGGTGGAATGGAAGGGTAAGGCGATCGTGATGACCGTCGTTTGGGTGGTGCTTCTCTGGGAACTGTGGGCCGCGGCGGCCGCCGCCCGGCGGCGGGTGGGACGAATCGGGGAAGCAACCCAAAGCTGGCCAGCGAGTTAGCTCACCACTTGACAGACAGCCGGGTTCGCCATTTTGCCTGTTGACACCCTGACGGGTTGGGGCTACCGTCTAGGGGCATTTGAAGATGAGGGGCGCGCCACGGGCGCGGGAAATCGTGTGACTGCGGGCGACTTCGGGGACCTGCAACTCAGCGGGTCCCTTTTTTCGTGGCAGTCGTTCGGACTCAATGCAGGGCATCCATCGCACAATGGATGCAACCCGCGCGGGGGTTTCGTCCGCGAACCAACACGAGTGCTCGGTGCGTACGGCAGGGCCGGACTCCGAACACACAGCAACAGGAGCAGTGCCATGCGTACGACCGGCAAGGTGAAGTGGTTCAACGATGCCAAGGGCTTTGGTTTCATCACGCCCGACGACGGCTCGAAGGATTGCTTCGTCCATCATTCGGCCATTCAGGGCGGCGGCTTCCGCACCCTGGCCGAGGGTGAGCGCGTCGAGTTCGACATCGTTCAGGGCCAGAAGGGCCCCGCGGCCGAGCAGGTCGTGAAGCTCCGCGGCTAAGCCGCGGTTCTTCAGGAACTGAAGCGGGCCACCAGTCACCAGACTGGTGGCCCGTTGTCGTTGCGGGGGGTGTTGTAAATCAGTGCGGCCCGATGCGGAGCGAGCGCGTCGCGTGGTACACTTCGCGCAGGAAGCTCACCAGCCCATAGATGAGCGCGCCCATCGTGAGCACAAAGAGCGTCGCCACCACGCGGGAAATGTCGGTGGGGATGAACGCACTGACGAAGAGAATGGCGATGATCACGCACACGAGCAGCGCCGCCAGCGTGAACATGGCAATGGCGCGATTGATGTGCCGCGCGCGGCGCGAGAGCCAGCGCAGGTCGTCACCCGCCAGGACGTGACGTTCGCCGGTGAGATCCGGCAGATGCCCTTCGATCAATCGCGCGCGATCGATGATCCGGCCGAGGCGGTTGGTGAGCACGCCCAGCATCGACGCAATACCCGTCAGCAGAAAGACCGGGGCGATGGCGGTTTGGATGATGTGAGCGATGGACTCGACGCGGGCTTCCTGGAGCATGATGCAAGGTAGTAGGGTGGAACCGATCAGTCGTGGGTGTCGGGTTCTAGGTCGTGGGTTGTGGGTCAACCGCGGTTCACCCGCAACCCATGACCAAAAACCCGAAACCGACAACTGATCAGTTCAACCCCAACCCCTATTTGATCTCCCCGTTCCCCCGGTAGTAATCGCCGAGCAGGTGCTCCGCGAAGTACTCCATCAGCATCCGCTGATTGTACGGCCCCGTATCGCGGTAGCCGTGCGGCTGGCCGGGATAGATGAACAGGTCAAAGCGCTTGTTCGCCTTGATGAGGGCATCCACGAGGCGGATGGTGCCGCCGGGGTGCACGTTGTTGTCGAGGTCGCCCGTCGTGAGGGCCAGGTTGCCCTTGAGGTTGGGGGCCAGCTCCCACGTGGTCGGGACCTTGATGTCGAAGCGGAGATTGTCGGCGTTCGTGGAGTCCTGCACCACCTCGCGCGCCGCCGCGTTGCCGGCGGGACCGCCGCGGCGCTGCCCGTTGGCGGCGGCTCCACGCGCACCGCCGCGGCCCGTATCGGCTTTGGCGAGCACCTTCACGCCGTGGTTCCACTCGCTCCAGTTCTGGTTGTAGATGTTGTTGTCGTGATTCCCCGACTCCGACCAGCCCACCTTGAAGAACTCGTTGTAGGGCGGGAGCAGCATCGCGGTGGCGGTCATGAAGCCGCCGCCGGAGTGGCCGAAGATGCCGACCTTGTCGATGTCGATGAACTTGTGGCGCGCCGCGAGCTGCTCGAGCGCCGACTTCTTATCGGCCAGCGCGTAGTCGCGCATGTTGAAGTAGCCGAAGCGATGATACGCGAGCGAGCGGAGCGGTGAGCCACCGCGGTGGCCCACCTCGACCACGATGAAGCCCAGCTGCGCGAGCTGCAGCAGCGGCTGCCGTACGCTGAAGCCGGTCGTGAGCCCCTCGGTCTGCGGACCGGGGTACACGTACACGATGACGGGATACGTCTTCGTGCTGTCGAAGTCGATCGGCTTCCACAGGTTGCCGAACAGTTCCGTCACCCCGTCCGCCGCCTTCACACTGAAGGTGCTCGGCAGCGTGAAGCCCAGCTCCTTGATCTTCGAGAGATCCATCTCCTCGAGCTTGGTGAGCTGCTTGCCGGTGAGGCCATCGCGCACGACGCTCTGCGGCGCGAGATCCATGCGCGAGAAGTTGTCGTACACATAGCGGCCGGTGGGTGAGACCACACTGCCACCGCCGCCTTCGCCGAGCGCAATGGCATGATGCGCGTTGCCGGCATCGAGGAGCGTGAGGCCCGTGCCGTTGCCGTTCACCTTGTAGAGGTGCGTCTGGTAGAGCTGCTCGCCCGGCTCGCGCCCCTGACCAATGACCCACACCGTGCCGGTGGTGGAGTCGATCTTGGCGATGCCGCTCACGTTCCACTGCCCCGTGGTGAGCGGCATCTTCTCGCCACCGTCGAAGCCATAGACGTAGTACATGCCCCAGCCGGTCTTCTGGCTCCACCAGAGGAAGTCGCCCCCCTTCTTGAGATACGCGACATTCTTGGGCTCGATCGCGGCGCCTTCCACGGCATCGGTGAGCAAGACCTTGATGGCGCCGGTCGCCACATCGACTTCGATGAAGTCCACCGCGCGCTGCGGGCGATCGCGGCGGACGAGCCGCACCTTGTCGCCGCTCACCGGGAAGTGCACGTCGCTCAGCGTCTGATCCTTCCACTTCGCGACGTTGAGCTGCTTGATGGCCTTCTCCCCGCGCCGATACACCCAGAGCTCGGTGCGCGTCACATCCTCCTCGCCCGGCATCGTGTACTTGTAGTGCAGCAGCACCGGGCGCGGATTCGCGAGCACATTCACGAGATAGAGATCCTTCACCTTGCGCTGATCACGGCGCACGAAGGAGAACGACTTGCCATCGGGTGACCACGTGCCGGCCGGGCGCACGCGCATCTCGCTGCCCGCGTTGTCGGTCTGGTCGTCGGTGTTTTCGCCGTCCTGCTGCCCGCCACCGCCGTTGAGCGCGTTGAGCTGCCGGCGATTCTCGGTGGTGTCGCGGGCGCCGAACGAGTAGTCCTCCACGCCGTCGCTCGAGATCTTGAGCGTGTCCGGCTTGCCCTTCTCCACGTAGTACAGGTTGTGGTTCAGCGCGAAGACGAACGCCGAGCTGTCGGGGTTGTAGTTGCGGAACTCGCGGCCACCACCGCCGCCGAAGCCCCCGCCGCCACCGCCACCGCGGCCACCCTGTTCAACTTCCTCATCCGCTGCCGGGGGCGCGCCGCGCTGGACACGGCCGAGGCTCTTGAGCTGCTCGGTCGCCAGCGTCCACTCATAGCGCGTGGTGTCCACATTGAAGCGGAACGCCTTGTGGTTCTTGAGGAACGTGATGCTCTGGAAGGGCAGGTTCGTGGCGTCGTACGGCTTCTTGCTCAACACCGTCAGCTGCTCGGCGAGCTTGCTCGGTTCGAAGAGCAGGCGCTTGCTGCCACCGGTGGGTGACGGCACGTAGAGCATGAACCGGACGCCGTTCCGGTCTTTCCAGTAGTAGTACATGCTGTCGGTCTTGCCGAGGAAGCGCGGCTGCACGACCTGCGTGTACGTGATGGGGCGGAGCGCGGCCGCCGTGAAGCGGTTGGCGAGCGCCCAATTGGCCTTGGTGGTGCGGCCTTCGTCAGGCTGCTTGGCTTGCGGGCCGACCTGGGCGCCGGCACTGGCGGCGACAAGGGCGAGGAGGCCGGTGAGATGGCCGGCGCGAACTCTCAGGGACATGCGGGGGGCTCCGTACGAGGGGTGACCTCAGAATACGGGCCGGGCGGCGGGTCTGCTGGGGGCCTGGGGCGCCTTCGGCGCGACAACCAACGAGGGAAGGGGACAACCAACGAGGATCTCCGCCACACCGATCCTCGTCAGTTGTCCCGATCCTCGTTCGTTGTCCCGATCCTCGTCAGTTGTCGCGCGAAGCGCCTGAGAAGCGCGTCGTGAAGTACGGCTGCGTCCACGCCGGCCGGTTGCCCGAGTCGATCACCTTCGCGCGCACATACCGCTCGGTGCCCGAGAGGGTGTACGACGGCGTCAGACTCCGATCGGTCTTGAGCACACGGCCTCCGGCGCCGATGAACAGGGTGGTGTACTTGAAGTCCCCCTGCGGCAGGATGCGCAGCGAGATGCGCGCGCCGTCGGCACGGATGGAATCAAGGATCGGCCCCGTGCTGGCGTAGAAGCGGCCGGCATCGAGCGCCTGCGTGATGGCGTGGCCATCGAGCGACGGGGCCCGCACCACGACCCAGCCGCGACCGGGGTTGGCGCGATTCACCGCGAACTCCCCCTGGAAGTGATGGGCGTCGTCCACCGCGATGCCGTAGATCCGCTTGCCGCCGGTGAGCAGCGCGTCCCACGCCTCTTCCATACCCGGCCAGTCGCCGCCGCCGGCGTTGTGCACGGTGGGGTGCCCGTTGAAGATCTCGATGAGCCGGTCGTTCTTCATGCGGCGCAGGACGGTGGTGTCGATGCTCCAGACAAAATTGGGGTGGTTCACGTGCGGTACGGCCTTCTCGGCGCGGATGGTATCGATGGCTTTCTGCAACGTACCGAGGAGCGTGCTGTCCTTCGGGGCGGGAATGACGCGGGTGACATCCAGCGCGTTGACGTGGATCTGAGCCTTCTGAAAGCTCGTCGTGACCTCTTCACCGGGAATGAGCCGGAAGCTCGAGTCCTGCAGCGAGTCGAGCGTCGCGGGGTTGGTGAAGACGTTGTGATCGGAGAGTACAAGCCATCGATAGCCGTGCGCGCGATACCAGCGGGCGACCTGCGACGGCGGCGTGTCGCCATCGGAGTTGGTCGTATGCGTATGCGTGTTGCCCTTGTACCACTGCCCACCGTCGGGGGACTGCCCGGGGAGGAAACGGGCGCCCGGTTGACGCACGAACGCGCTGGCCACCAGCGCCGCGAAGAGCGCGGCCGGAAGAATACGCATGGCAGTGGTCGGGTTTGAGGTGCCCCAATGTAGCGCGCGCCACGCGCCGGTGCGGGGTGCTAGACTTCAGCGGTGGCGCGTTCGTGACCGCGCCGGGATTCACTTCAGCTAGGGAGCAGGACGATGGGCCTTCTCGACGGCGCACTCGGCAACGTGGCGGGTTCTCTTCTCGGCGGACAGAGTGGTGACGCCGCGCAGATGATTGGGGGGTTGCTCAAACAGTTCGGCGGGCAGGGCAGCACGAATGGGCTGCTGGCCGCGGCGGTGTCGGTGCTCCAGCAGCACGGCGGCATCGAGGGACTCGTCGCCAAGTTCCAGCAGGCCGGACTAGGCGACATGGTGCAGTCGTGGATCGGCACGGGCGCCAATGCGCCGGTGACCGCCGGGCAGCTCGAACGCGTGCTGGGACACGACGCCGTCGCCGAGGTGGCGTCGCAGGCGGGCGTCTCCACGCAGCAGGCGGCTGGCGGACTGGCCTCGGTGCTCCCCGAGCTCGTGAATCAGCTCACGCCCGGCGGGTCGGTACCGGCGAACAGTTCGGAGTTGATCGGCACGGTCATGGGGATGCTGCGGGGGTGAAGGCTTGAGGCGCCTTTGGCGCGACAACTCACGAGGTCGGGGACAACTCACGAGGGCATGCGAGGTGGGCGGCCTCGTCGGCAGTCCCCTTCTTCGTTTGTTTTCGCGCGCAGGCGCCCTAGCCATACCCTCCAACGCGCGCGAGAATAGCACCATACGCCAACCCAACGCCGACATGCTGCAACTGACCGTCAACGGCACCCCCCGCACCTTCAGCGGCGACGAGACGATGCCGCTGCTCTGGTTTCTTCGCGATGAACTGGGGCTCACCGGCACGCACTACGGATGCGGCATCGCGCAGTGCGGCTCGTGTACCGTGCATGTAAACGGCGCCCCGGTGCGGGCCTGTCAGCGGCGCATGTCCACGCTGGCGGGGGCCACGGTCACCACGATCGAGGGGCTGCACCCCAGCGGCGAGCATGCGCTGCAGGTCGCGTGGCGTGCGGTCGATGTGCCGCAGTGCGGCTTCTGCCAAAGCGGGCAGATCATGCAGGCGGCCACGCTCCTGGCGCGTAACACGCAGCCGACGGACGCTGATATCGACGCGACGATGAACGGGCATCTCTGCCGCTGTGGGACCTACCCGCGCATCCGCGCCGCGATCAAGCAGGCCGCGGCACAGATGGACAAGGAGAAGACCAGGTGAGCGCGCGCACCCGACTGCCGTGGCTGGGCGCAACGGGCGCCGCCCGCGAAGGCACCGCCGACGATTCCCGTCGCGACTTCCTGAAGGTCCTCGGTTTGGGTGGCCTGGTGCTCTCGGCGAGCGCGCTTGGTGTCCGCCGTCTGGATGCGCAGGCGTTCAGTGGCCTCATCCTCGCGGAGCCGTGGGAAGCCCAGGCATACATTCGCATCGGCGAAGACGACATCGTCACGATTGTCTGCCATCGCTCGGAGATGGGACAGGGCATTCGCACGACCATGCCCATGCTCATTGCCGACGAGATGGAAGCCGACTGGAGCCGCTGCCGGGTGGAGCAGGCCGGCGGTGACGAGAAGAAGTACGGCAGTCAGAATACCGACGGATCCACGAGCATTCGTGACTTCCTCGATCGTTATCGGGAAGCGGGAGCGACCGCGCGTGCGTTGCTTGAAGACGCCGCCGCCAAGCAGTGGGGCGTACCGGTGGCACAGGTGAAGGCCCAGAACGGCGAAGTGGTGCATGCCGCGTCGAATCGTCGCCTGCGCTTTGGCGCGCTGGTCGCCACGGCGCGCACGCTTCCCATGCCGGCCGCTGGTCGCGTCAAGGTGAAGGCGCCCGCCGAGCGTCGTTGGGAAGGGAAGCAGATGCCCGGCATCGACCTCGTCCCCATGACCACGGGGACGGCCGTATACGGCGGCGACGTGCGCCTCCCCGGCATGAAGGTCGCCGTGATCGCGCGGCCGCCAGTGTGGGGCGGCACGATCGCGTCGCTCGACGACAGCGCAGCGAAGGCGATTCCGGGTGTCGAACGCATCGTGCGCCTGCCGGAATCCAAGGCACCGGCCGGCTTCATGCCGCTCGGCGGTGTCGCGGTCATCGCGGCGAACACCTGGGCCGCCATTCGCGGGCGCGACGCGCTCAAGATCACCTGGAATGACGGCGCCAATGCCAGCTACGACAGCGTGGCGTACAAGGCGCAGCTCATGGCTGAAGTGCGCAAGCCGGGGCAGGCCGGTCGCAATGTGGGCGACGCGACCAAGGCGCTCGCGGGTGCAGCGCGCAAGGTGAGCGCCGAGTACTGGATGCCGCACCTGGCGCACGCGCAGATGGAGCCGGTGGCCGCCATTGCGCGCTGGGAGAACGGCACGCTCGAGGCGTGGGCGCCCACGCAGAGCCCCATGGACGCGCGCAAGACGATCGCCGAGTATCTCAAGGTGGACGTCGAGAAGGTGAACGTGCATGTCACGCTGCTCGGCGGTGCCTTCGGGCGGAAGTCGAAGCCCGACTTCATTTGCGAAGCGGCGTGGCTCGCGCGCGAAGTGGGTGCGCCGGTGCGCGTGCAGTGGACGCGCGAGGATGACCTGCGCAATTCGTATCTGCATTCGTGCGCCGCGCATCGGTTGGAGGCGGCGCTCGATGCGAAGGGCAAGGTGACGGCGTGGCTGCATCGGTCGGCGTATCCCGCCATCAGCGCGACGTTTGCGCCCGGCGTGAAGGGCGCCGAGCCCGACGAGCTGACCAACGGCGCGAGCGACGTACCGTGGGATGTGCCCAACCTGCGCGTGGAGATCGGTGAAGCGCCGGCGCACACGCGCATCGGCTGGTTCCGCAGCGTGAACGCCATTCATCATGGCTTCGCGATCGGCTCCTTCGTGGACGAGCTCGCGCGGGCGGCCAAACGCGACAGCGCCGACTTTCTGCTTGACCTCATCGGGCCCGCGCGGCGCGTGGACCTCTCGATGGCCGGGTTGGTGAAGCCGGCGAGCAACTACGGCGGGACGTGGGCGGACCATCCGCTGGATACCGCGCGCGCGCGTCGCGTTGTGGAACTGGCCGTGGAGAAGAGCGGCTGGAGGAGTGGTGCGCTCGCAAAGGGTCGTGGCCGCGGCATCGCGATGCACCGTAGCTTCTTGACTTACGTCGCCGTGGTCGCCGAGGTGGAGGTCGCGCCGGATGGCACCGTGAGCTGTCCGCGGGCGACCATGGCCGTGGATGCTGGCTTCATCGCGAATCCCGATCGTGCGCGTGCGCAGATGGAAGGCGCCTTCATCATGGCCATGAGTAATGTGATCTACAGCCAGATGACCTTCGCCAACGGCAAGGCGGTGCAGGGGAACTTCCGCGACTACGAGCTCGCCCGGATGCGCGCGACGCCGAAGGTGCTCGATGTGGTGCTCGTGCCGAGCGAAGGCAAGCCGGGCGGGATTGGCGAACCGGGCGTGCCGCCCTCATGTGGGGCCATCGCGAACGCCATCGCAGCGGCGACGGGAGTGCGCGTGCGGTCGCTGCCGGTAGGGAAGCAGCTCGCGGGGTGGCAGACACGCGGCTGAGACGGATCGCCGACGTCAAAACGGGGCGCGCTCGGTACTCGAGCGCGCCCCGTTTTTGTGTGGGTGATGCAGCCTAGTACCGCGGCCGCGTCTTCCGCGGCGCCTTGCCGCAGTTCTGCGGCCAGTTCGCCGGCCACGTGCCCGGCGAGCGATCACGCTTGATGAATTCCGGATCTTCACTCGCGAGATACACCATCATGGCGGCGAGCGTCGCGTTGTGCTTGAGATCGTCGAACACGATCTTGTCGTACGTGTCGCGGTTGGTGTGCCAGGTGTACGTGTTGTAGTTCCAGCTCACCGCACCCATGCCAAAGCTCGGCGTGCCGAAGCAGGCGAACACCGCGCCGTCGGTGCCACCGGGGTTGCCGGTGGGCACGTCATTGAAGCTCCAGCTCACCACGTTGGCGCTCATGCTGTCGGTGTAGAAGCCTGGAAGCTTCTGGTACCACGCCTTGAGGTGACGGCCGATATCCGTGAGCCCCGAGCTCGAGAGGCTCTGCACGCGTCCGGTACCGTTGTCCTGATTGAAGAGCGCCTGCAGCCCCTTGAGCACTTCCGGGTGGTCTTCCGTGAACGCGGTGGAGCCGTTGAGCCCCTGCTCCTCACTCGCCCAGTGGCCAACCATGATCGTCCGCTTGGGCTTCGGATACGCGGCCTTCAGGATGCGCATCGCTTCCATGGCCATCATGGTGCCGGTGCCGTTGTCGGTCGCACCCGACCCGCCGTCCCATGAGTCGAAGTGCGCCGAGAGCATCACGTACTCCTCGGGCTTCTCGGTGCCCTTGATGGTGGCGATGGTGTTGAACACCGGCTGCTCGCCGAGCAGCGTCGCATCGAGGTCCAGGCGCACCGTGGGATGCTGGTTGTTCTCGGCCAGGCGATACACGAGGCTGTAGTCTTCGCAGTCGAGCGTGACCGCCGGCGCTTTGGTGTTGTACGTCTCGAAGATTTCGATGACGCCCCAGCCACCCGCCCCCTGCGCGCCACCGCCAAAGCCACCGAAGCCGCGACCGGCCTGGGCGAGGCTCGCCGCCGGGCCACCGCCACGATCGCTGGCGCCGGTCGGCGTACCACCTGCGCCGCCGCGTCCTCCGCCCGCTCCGCGTCCTCCGGCGCCGGCGCCAGCCGGCGCCGCCGCGAACGGATTGTTGAAGCCACTCAGCTTGTTGCGCGACGTAATCATGCCGAGTACGCCCGCCTTCTCGAGGCGCATACCCAGCGTCCCCGTGCCCAGCGCCATGGAGTAGCCCGTGCCGCGATAGAGCTTCGTGCTGTCCGGGCGGCCGTTCGTCGTCATCACCGCCCAATCCTGCTGCACCTTCGCGACGGCGCTGTCCATGCGCGCCTTGCTCTCCGGTGTGGCCCACCGGATCCAGTCTTCACTCGGCCGGCAGGTGGGGAACGCCGGCGACAGGAGTACGATCTTGCCGCGCGCCTTCGGGAGCCATTTCACGAACTCCGTGCTGTCGGCGAACTTCGGCAGAATGATCGCTTCGGCCTTTACGGGCACGCCCTTGGTGCCCGGGCTCCACGCGAGCATGGTGCCATCGAGCGAGCGCACGCGGGGGGAGATCAGGTCCACGTGCGACGTGCCGCGACGCCAGCCGCGCCACGTGCCGTAGTTTTCGCGCTTGGCCTCGATGCCCCAGCTCTTGTACTGGGCGATCGCCCAGTCGCTGGCCGCGAGGAAGCCCGGGCTGCCGGTGAGGCGCGGGCCGACGGAGTCCATCAGCGCCTGCGCGAGCGAGGCGACCTTCGAGCTGTCCATGCCGAGGCGCCACAGGCGCTGGATCACGGCATCGTCGGTGGGGAACGTGGTCTTCTGGGCGGCCGCGGGCGCCGCAACCGCGAGGGCGGCCGCGCCAGCCAACGCCGCATGACGCAACGCGTGGCGAAGGAAACGGGACATGAGGGGGAGCGATGAGGTGAAGCCGCGAAAATGAGCAGCACCCCAACGTACCACTCAGCGCCGGGTCCTGTTGGCCTCCTGCGCCCGTGAATCGGGGCGCTACTTCCCGCGCGGCTTGGGGGTGTCGAAGTCGTCCTTCGGGATCGCGCCCCAGTCCTTCTTGGGCGCGCCACGCTTGGGCCCGTCGTGCGGGTTGGCCCGCTTGGTCGCCGGCTTGGGGGTGGGGCGTTTGCGGCCGGTGCCGCCTTTACCGCCTTTCATCGTGCGCCTTTCGCTGCGCTGAGGATCTCGCTCGCCACACGCGTGCCCGATTCGACGGCCCCTTCGAGATAGCCCTGGGCCTCGATGGAGGTGTGCTCGCCACAGAAGTGGCAGGTCCCCACCATCTCGCGCTCCGCTCCGGCGATGCGCGTGTACTGACCGACGCGATAGAACGAGTACGAGCCGAGCGTCCAGGGATTCCGCGGCCAGTCATCGAAGGAGGCGACACCCGTGTACGCGGCGGTGAGCCCCGGCATCACCGGTTCGACGCGCGTGAGGAATTCCGAGGCCAGCGCCGAGGCGAGTCGTCCACTCTGCGCTCCGGTGACGTTGCCACCCGTGAAGTTCACGAGTACGCCCGAGGTGCCCGCCTGTGCACGCGTGACTTCCCACGTGGCCTGATAGCCGCGATCACTATAGCTATCGCCGTTGCCGCCCAAGGCTGTCCAGCGACGCGTACTGAACTGCAGCGCGAGCTTGGCGTTGCGTCCCATGCCGAGTTCTGCAATGGCGCGCTGCTTGAGTGCCGGAAACCCGGCGTTGCGCAGATCGACACGATCACGCATGACTGAGAACGGAATCGCGAGGACGAGGCGATCGGTGATCACACTCGTGCGGTCGTCAAAGTCGAGCGTCCAGCGAGAACCGGTGGCGCGGAGCGCCACAAGGGCCTTGCCCGTCTCGATCTGCCCTGCGAGCCCCGCGGCGAGGCGGCTGACAATCTGGTCGTTGCCGCCACGCACCTTGTACTTCTCGTTCGAGGGGCCGAAGAGACGCAGCTGTCCCTGGCCCACGCCGCCGAGGAGATACACCAGATTGAGCGCGGACTGCTCCGTGGTCTCGGCGCCGTACTCGATGTTGTACGCCACATCCAGCAGGGCGCCGATGGGCGATGAGACGCCGCCCGGAACGCGCGTATTGATCCAGTCGCGCACACTCAGGGCGTCGAGTGCGCGACCCTGCGCCGTCGACTGCGAATAGAGGGTGGGAAAGCCTGCCTCGACGTAATCGCGCTTGAGCGGCTGCCACACCGGCTTGAGGTCGTCGAGTGCCTGGCCATAGGAATAGGCGCTCCCGTTGAACCAGAAGAGTGGGGAGGTTCCGTTGGGCTCGGCCGCGAGCAGGTTGTCGAGCGTCAGGCCCAAGTCCTGCGCGAGTTGACGAATCGTGGTGTGTGCCTGATCGATCAGTTCGCCGCCATGCTCGGCCTGCTGCGGCGCGAAGGTCGAGCGATTGGTCCAGCATCGACCGCCGAGGCGTGTATTCGCCTCGAAGACCGTCGCCATGATGCCTTGCTGCTTGAGGCGCCACGCGCAGGTGAGCCCCGCCAGGCCAGCGCCGACGATCACGATCCGCTCCTCGCGTATGGCGGTGGGCGTGCTTGCGGTCGAGGCGTCGGCCGGGCTCGCCAGGTCGGACGCGCGACAGGCGGTCAGCAGTGCGCCGGCGCTGATACCGGATGCCTCGATGAATCGACGACGCGACCATCTCCCCGCGTCGGGCGCCGGTGTAGGCGTGGCGGTGGACGACGTGGCGGCGGTCGTCGCGACGAGATCGGCAAGGGAGCGGAGCAGCGGCGTGCGCATGGGAGCGGTACGGCTTCAGGCGGGAAAGGCGTCGACACCGGCCGATGCAGGTGCTGCGATACTATGCACCACACCGGAGCCGTGCGGAATCCGTCACGCCGCTGGCACCGCGCGGGCGGCCGTCAGTGATAGTTCCGCCCTTTTGCATGCTGCTCGCCGCCGCCGAGCTCGAGCGGTTTGAACTGCTTGGCGCGGACGTTCACGACGTGTTGCTCGACCTGCAACGTACCACGAATCAGCAGCAGCGGGGTGGTGGAGATGAGCAGCGCGTGCTGCTCGAAGCGGTCGGGGGTGATGACGATGTTGATCATCCCGGTTTCGTCTTCGAGCGTCAGGAAGACGAACCCCTTGGCGGTGCCGGGGCGCTGGCGGCAGATCACGAGTCCGGCCACTGCCACCGGTTGGCCGTCCTTGCCGCGTGCGTGCGCTTCGCGGGCGGTGAGCACACCGTTCAGCGCGAGATGTTCGCGCACGTGCTTCATGGGGTGACCCGCAAGGGAGAGTCCGGTCATGCGGAAGTCGGCCTCGGTCAGTTCCACGGCGGAGTACGCGGGGAGCTGCGGCGCGGGCGCCGGCGCGGCGCGCGGCGCGAGCGGGAGTTCGGGGCCACGGGTGGCCGCCATGACCTCCCACAGCGCCACGCGGCGGCGGCGCTCGGGGGGCTCGTGCGCGAAGAGACTGTCGAACGCGCCGGCTTCGGCGAGGCGGCGCCAGGCGGTGCGGTCCAAGGTGACGCGACGGACGGCGTCCTCGATACTGAGGAACGGGCCATCGTGGAGGGCGGCTTCGAGAGCGCGGCGGGCGCGGGCGCCGAGGCCGCGGACGAGACGGAGCCCTAAGCGGACGGCTAACCGATCAGTTGGGGGTTCCGGGTTCTTGGTGGTGGGTTGTGGGTTGATGCCCCAGCGGACGGTGCCGTCGTTGGGCATCAGCGTTCTGCCATCGGGGAGTTCCAGCGTGTGATCCCAGATGCTTTTCGTGAGATCGACCGGGCGCACTTCCACGCCGTGGCGTTTGGCATCTTCGATGAGCGTGCCGGGCGAATAGAACCCCATGGGCTGCGCGTTGAGGATCGCGCAGAGATACTCAGGGGCGTAGTAGTGCCGCAGCCACGCGGTCGCGTACACGATCAGCGCGAAACTCGCAGCGTGGCTTTCGGGGAAACCGTAGTCGGCAAAGGCGTTGATCTGGTTGTAAATGCGGCGCGCGGTCTCTTCGGGAATGCCGTTCGTGGCCATGCCGGCGATGAGCTCTTCGCAGATGGCGGCCATCCGTTCGCGTGAGCGCTTGTGGCCCATCGCGCGGCGCAGCTGATCGGCCTGCCCGGGGGTGAACCCGGCGGCGGCAATCGCGACCTGCATCCCCTGCTCCTGAAAGAGCGGCACGCCGAGCGTGCGGCGCAGCACCTTCTCCACGCTGGGGTGTGGATAGGTAATGGGCTCGAGCCCTGCGCGGCGGCGGAGATAGGGATGCACCATCTCGCCCTGAATGGGCCCCGGGCGAATGAGGGCGACTTCCACGACGAGATCGTAGAAGCAGCGCGGCTTGAGCCGCGGCAGCGTGTTCATCTGCGCGCGACTTTCGATCTGGAAGAGCCCCACGGTGTCGGCCTTGCACATGACGTCGTACACGGCCGGGTCACTCATGTCGAGTTGCCCAAGGTCGACGTTCACGTTGCGCGTGTGGCGGATGTACAGCAGACAATCCTGTACTACCGTGAGCATACCAAGGCCGAGCAGGTCGATCTTGACGAGGCCGACGGGATCGAGGTCGTCCTTCTCCCACTGGACCACGGTGCGCCCCGGCATGGAGGCCGGTTCGATGGGGACGATGGAGCCGAGGGGTTCTTCGGTGAGAATGAAGCCGCCGACGTGGATGGAGCGATGCCGCGGCAACTGATGGAGACCATCGACGACCTGCGCAAGCTGTTGCACGCGCGGATCGTTCGGGTCGAGCCCCGCGCGCGTGAGCATCTCGCGCCCGCTCACGCCATCGCGCGTGGCGGTGGTGCGGTTGCGCCGCTCTTCGTGGGATTCGTCGGCGTGGGCGTCGGTATATCCATCCACCGGCATGCGCGACGATGGATCGAGCTTGGGACGCAGCCGCCCGCCGGGGCGCGAGTTATCGGCGCCCTTGGCAAGCGGTCCGAGATGCGCGCGTTCATCACCCTCGATTTTTCGTTCGGCCTGCAGGTCGAGTAGCTGCTGCCAGGTCGCATCCCGCTCAGAGATCCCCTTGGGTGCCCGTTGCGCATTCGGCGACCCATACGGCTCATAACTCGCCTTGGGCTTCGGTCGATCACTCGCCGACAGTTTGGCGGTCGCCGCCACCTTCCGTGCCGCCTCCCGCACCACGCGCGCCTTGGTGGTCGCCTCGGTGCCGCGAATCATCGCCTGCCCGAGTCGTTCCGCCTCGCCGTTCGTCTTCCCGCCGTTCGTCTTCTCGCCGTCCGTCTTCCCGCTGTCTAATGCGTCCTCTTCATTCACCCGCAACGCCTCCGCCGTCGATCGCGCACTAAACCGATCCGACAACGCCGCCAGCACATCCGCCTGCTCCGTACTGAACCCCAGCACGCGCGCCGCATCGCGCACCGCGCTGCGTCCGCGCCAGGTGATCTGCTCGCACACCATCGCCGCGTGTTCGCGCCCGTAGCGGTTGTACACGTACTGCAGCACCCGCTCGCGGTCGCGATGGGCAAAGTCGATGTCGATATCGGGCGGCTCCTTGCGATCTTCACTCAGAAACCGCTCGAAGAGCAGCTCCATGCGAATGGGATCGACGGCCGTGATGCCCAGACAGAAGCAGACGGCCGAATTCGCCGCCGAGCCACGCCCCTGGCAGAGAATCCCCTCGCGACGCGCAAAGCGCACGATGTCCCACACGGTGAGGAAGAAGCCGGCGAGATCGAGCTTGCGGATCATGCCCAGTTCGTGTGCGAGCTGCCGATCGTGCTTGGGCGTCCGCTGATTCCCCCACCGCTCGTACGCGCCCTGTTCCACCAGTCGCGCGAGATACTCGTTCGCCGTCACCCCCGGGGGCAGTGGAAACGCCGGCATGCTCGGCTTGAGCTGCTCCAACCGAAAGGCACACCGCTCGCCGATGCGCAGTGTTTCGCGCACCCCCTCCTCGGCGCCGCGCCACCGCTTGTAGATGAGCGACGGCTTCTTGAGCGCCCACTCGGCGTTGGGTTTGAGCCGCGTCCCCATCGTGTCGAGTGTCTTTTCATGGCGGAGCGTGGTGAGCACATCGTGCACGATGCGCTGCTCCGGCGTGGCGTAGTGCACGTTGTTCGTCACCACCCAGGGCACACCAAGTCTGGCGGCGAGTGGGCGGAGCTGATCGACCAGCGCGCGCTCTTCCGGCAGCCGATGATCCCAACATTCGATGGCGAGATGCTCGCCGAACACATCGCGCAGCTCGCCGGCGGCGGTCCAGGCGTCGTCGGCCTTGCCTTCGGCGAGCAGCTGCGGAATCCACCCGCGCGGGCAGCCCGTCAAGGCCGTGACCCCCTGCACATGGCGCGTCACGAGCGCCCACGGCACACTGGGCCGGCCGCGTTCACTGTCCATGCGCGCGCGCGTCACGAGCGACGCAATGTTGCGGTAGCCCTCGCGCGTTTCGGCGAGGAGTACGAGATGGGTGCGCCGTTCACGGCGTGGGCCATTGCCGCTCAACTCGGGCATGCGCACGGTGAGCTCGGCGCCCAGAATGCCGCCGATACCGACCGCCTCACAGGCGGTGCCGAAGCGGACGACGCCCCCCAGCTCGTCGTGATCGGTGAGCGCGAGGGCGGGGTAGCCCAGGGCGGCGGCCCGCTCGGCGAGCGTTTCGGGGAGGGCGGCGCCGTCGAGGAGGCTCAAGGCGGAGTGGCAGTGGAGCTCGATATACCCGAACATACGCCGAAATATACTGCTGGCGGCGGGTTTGAACGGATCAGTTCGGGGTTTGGGGTTCTTGGTTGGGGGGGCTGGGTGAACGGTGGATGGAAAGTGATTTGTGACAATCGCTTGGACCGGTAGTCCGGAAGCTTTTTTTTATGGGTTCCGCGTTATCCTATTTCCCGTCTGAACGCCTCGATTCCCGTGCTGATGCCTGAACGTTCGTTGCCGTCCATTCCTGAGCTCCTCGAGACCGTCGATCAGTTGTCGACGGCGGAGCTTGATGGGCTGCCGTATGGCGTCATTCAGCTCGATACGGCGGGGCGGATTCTCAAGTACAACGCCACCGAATCCGAGCTGGCCTCGTTGCCGCAGGCGGAGGCGATCGGGAAGCAGTTCTTCACCGAAGTGGCGCCGTGTACGCGCGTGCAGGAGTTCTACGGCCGCTTCACGAATGGCGTGATCCAGGAGTCGCTCGACGTGAGCTTCCCGTTTCACTTCGCCTTCAAGCAGCATCCGCGCGATGTGCTGGTGCACCTCTGGTTCTCGCGCCGCACGCGCAGTGTGTGGGTGCTGATTCGCGAGATGGGTGGCGCGCGCGTGCCGGAGCGCGTCGCCTAACGTTCGACGCGCTTACCGCGCGCGCCGCAGAACCGCGCGCAGCGAGTCAAGGGACCCGTCATTCGGCGCCGGCTTTACGCCGAGGAGCGCCGCGAGCAGTTCGTAGACGTGGATATTCTGCACCGGCTTGAGCACCTGGCCCGGCGCGATGTCCGGCCCGGCCGCAAGAAAGAGCGCACCCATGCTCGGCAGCTGATTGTCATAGCCATGCGTGCCACCATGCACCGGCTTGCGGTTCGCCGCGCGCCACCGGGTGGTGGGCGTCCACCCTTCGTCGGCGATCAGTACGAGCGGCGTGATGCGCGGATGCGCTCGATAGTGGAAGCGCGCAGGGATACTGTCCTTGCGATACACCTGCACATGCGGCGCCTTGCGAAGCCCGGCATACACGGCGTCGAACTTTCTGGGCTTGGGCGTGATGGCCACCACCGGTGACCAGTCCACGACATCGGCATCCTCAATCGTGATGTAGTCGTCGAGGAACACCTGCCGCGACGTGTCGACCTCCGTCATGCCGTGATCGGAGACGATGATGATGTTCGTGCGATCCGTGAGGCCGCGCGCGGCAATACCATCGAGCAACTCGCCCACGAGCGTGTCCACACGCGCAATGGCGCTGTCGGTCTTGGCGTGCATCGGCCCGAAGTCGTGCCCCGCATCGTCCGTCGTGCTGTAGTAGAGCGTGACGAAGCGCGGCCCCTGACCCACGGGCATGGACAGCCACTCGAGCACCTTCGCGATGCGCTCGCGATTGGGATACTTGTTGTTGAACGGCGTGTACCAGCTCGGCCGGCGCCCCTGGATTTCGTAGTCGCTGCCGGGCCAGAACATCGCGGCCGTCTTGACGCCCTGCTTCTCGGCCGTATTCCAGATCGGCTCGCCGCCCCACCAGCGGGTGTCGCGGGCCACCATCGAATCGCTGATGGTGAACGTCTTCCCGATCACACTGTCGTACATCGTGTTGGCGATGATGCCGTGATGTTCGGGATAGAGCCCGGTGACGACGGTGTAGTGATTCGGGAACGTCTTGCTGGGGAAGGCCGGGATCATCCGCTCCAGCCGAGTACCGCGCGCGGCGAGCTCCCGCAGGCGCTTCGCATAGGGGCGCGCGATGTAGTCTGCGCGAAAGCCGTCGAGCGAAATGAGGACGGTGGTGTGCGGAATCTGCGGGGCGGGGCGCCAGGCGGATGCGGTGGCGGCGAGCGCGAGGATGAGGAGCGGGAGCAGGCGGCGCATGACTGAAACTTAGTGCGCGGGAGGGCGTGGTTCACGGGGCGCCAAAGGTGCCCCTATACTCCACCCGCCGGATCTCGGCAACCGGTCCGAAGTTGAGCAGCAGGCCGACCTGAAGCCCCGCTACCGCCAGATACCGCTCCAACTGCTCCACGTGCGCCACCGCCAGGCGTTGGGTGCGCTTGACCTCAATGATCACGACGTTGTTGACGAGAATATCCGCGCGATAGTAGCCGATCGGGATCTGCTCGTAGTACACCCGATAGGGTACTTCGCAGGCGACGATGAGATCGCGCTTGCTCAACTCGATGGCGAGCGCACGCTGATACACGGCTTCCTGCAGCGCGTGCGGCAACTGGCGGCGCACGCGGTAGTACGCGTTGATGATCTGGTCGGTGATGTCGCGATGGCGCATGCGGGGATCATGCGCCGACCGGGCGGATGTCGTGTCATCGTTTCGGCGCGCATGGGGGCATTCGAACGCGTTGGTGGTCCGCCCGGGAACCCTCGGCGGTCTGAACGGTACGACGGGTGCGCTTCACCCTCTCGAATGCCCAATGCAGACCGACCGCGCCTCCCTCGTTGAACTGGGCCTGCTGCCGGACGACACCGGAGCCTGGCCGCTCTCGTCGCTCTTCGATCACACGCACGCACGGGCTGGGCACGAGGCGCTCAAGCGGTTGCTGGTCACACCGCTCACCAGCATTGCCGAGATCGAGGCGCGGCAGGCGCTGCTCCCCAAGCTCGCGCGGGCGCTGCAGGGGGTGAGCTGGCGCGATCTCCACGCGCTCGCGCAGCAGGTGGAGCAGGGGCTCAGCTCCAACTACGTGCTGGCGCCGAGTTCGCGCGTGGAGGTGATGGCGTTCGCTATGCAGCATCGCGCCATCGTGACCTTTGCGGCGCAGTTGGTGGAGCGGGTACATCAGCTGCGGCAGCTCATGCGACCGATTGCCGATCAGGTGAGCGGCTTGTCGGGCGACGCGGCCTTCCTCGCGCTCCGCGACGGCCTGGCCATCGCCATGGCCGACGCGCGTGGGCAGATCCTCAGCGATGCCGTGTATGCGGGCGGGGCGACGCGCCTGGCGGCGTGTGATACGCTCGTGCGGGGATCAGGCACCGACACCGAGGTCGCGTATCGCGATCAGCTGCGCGTGGTCATCGCGGCCGTTGGGCAGCTCGACGCGTGGTGTGTACTGGCGCGGGCGAGTGCCTCCCTCGAGGGTGCGGTTCCGCGCATGGTGGCGCGTGATGGTACCCTGCAGCTCGAGGCGCTGCGGCATCCGCTGTTGCCCGATGGGGTGACCAACACCGTGCAGCTGGGGGCGCGCGATCGCGTCTGCTTCCTCACCGGCCCCAACATGGCGGGGAAAAGTACGGTGCTGCGGGCAATGGGTCTCGCAGTGTACTTCGCGCATCTCGGTCTCGCCGTGCCGGCGGTATCGGCCACGATCCCCTTGGTCGAGCGGTTCGTGGTATCCATCGCCGTGCGCGACGATCTCGCGCGGCGTGAGAGTCTCTACCTGGCCGAGGTGCGTCGGGTGAAGCGCGTGGTGGAGGCGGTGACGCGGTGCGAGGCCGTGTTCGCCATCATGGACGAGGTCTTTCGCGGCACTAACATCAAGGATGCCACCGCGGCGACCAGCCTGCTCGTGGACGGCTTGGCCGCCGCGTCAGTCGGGCGTTTCATCATCGCGTCGCATCTCGCCGAGGTGGGCTCGGCGCGCGAGACCCTGGCTGGCGTGCGCTGCCTGTTCATGGAAGCGGAGGTGCAGGGCGACGCGATTCGCTTCTCGTACCTGCTACGGCCCGGGGTGTCTGACGTGCATCTCGGGATGCGCCTGCTCGATGCGGAAGGGGTTGGCGGCATGCTCCGAGCCCTCATATCGCGTTGAGCCTCAGTCATACCACCCCTGCACAAACCACCGCGCGTCCGCACAGAACAGCAGCATCTGCCCCTCCTCCTCGGCCACGCAGCGCCAGTAGTCGCGCGCGTAGCCGTCGCCGCGCCACCAGTCGCCGCTCAGGCGTTCGGGACCGTGGGCTGACGCGAGGGTGAGCCGCCGCCCGCGCCACCAGATGGCGTCGGGGAGCCCGTGCGGCGCTTCGACTTCCACGGGTTCGGGGGCCTTGAGCAGGCGCAACACGGCGGGCGCGGTGCTGTCGGTGCTCGGTGGTGGTGGGAGGGGCGCCGAGGCGAGCGCGATGGGATCGGCGCTCACCCACGCACCGGTTTCCTCCACGCGATGCGTATCGCGCGCTTCGGGGTGCACTACGACTTCGCCGGTGTTCTCGGGGTCGAGCACGGCGCGCAGCCGCGCGAACACCGCTTCGGCGTTCATCGCGGCATCACGCCACGACGGCACCAGCAGATCGCCCTGATCTGCCGCGAGCGGCGCGGTGGCGGGGATGCTTACCGTAACGCCGATGATGGGCGCGGGGATGCGCCACCGCTCGAGGAGCGCGCGGCACTGATCGAAGAGGGGTTCGACGCGCGCGAGCGGACGCGCGGGCCGTACCTCGCGGGTGATGGTACGCTGGGGAATACTGAGGATCGAGCGGACAGTTCGTACGTCAGGAGTCAGGGGAGAGGGCGTAGGATGGAGTGCGCGTGCGGCGGCTGGCGCGCCGTCATCCGACGTCTCCATCACATTCGTATGCCCGCCCAACTCCGTCCCGATCTCCTCGATCGGATACTGCCGCCCGGCATCGAGCACGAGCGTCACCGCCACGGCGGCCGCGGCGCGCCCGTCATGCACACACTCCTGCAGCAACCGCTGCAGCTGCGCGCGCAACACGAACAGTACAGGCTCGGCGCTCTCCACCGCTTCCGGCAGTTCCACACTCGCACTGCGCGCGGCTTCCACACGCACCAGACCGGGGCGCCGCGCATCGTCACCGCGCGCGAGACGCCAGGCGGCGAGCCCCTCGGGGCCCCAGCGTTGTTCGATGTCGCCGGGGTCGAGACTCGCCAGCGCGCCCACGGTGCGCAGGCCGAGGGCCTGGAGCGCTTCGCGCAGATCATCGCCCATGGGGACGAGACCGAGTGGCGCGGGCGCGAGATAGCTGGCGCACTGCCCGGGCGGGACGATGGTGCAGTGCGCGTCGAGCTCACCGGCGCGCGGCTTCTTGGCGAGCGGTGCCCAGGTGGCGGCGCGCGCGGCGACACACGAACTCGCAATGGCGATCCGCGCCTCGGGGTGCCACTGCCGCGCGATGGCGTGCAGCGCCTCGATGAGTGCGACTTCGCCGCCCAGCGCATCGAAGCCCGTCGCTCCCACCCACCACATGCCGGGCGCGCCACTCACCGGCGTGACCTGCGGGCTCGCGGCGAGCAGCGCGCTGGTGGCGGCGAGCATCGCGTCGGTGATGGCATGATCATCCCAGGTGCGCACATCGAGCGCCGCGCACCGGGCTCGCGCCTCGGCGATCGTCATCCCCGCGCGCACCCCCGCGCGACCGGCGGCGAGTGATACCACGCGCAATCGCGTATCGGTCGCGAGCGCGCGCGGTACGCTATCCCAGTGCAGCGGGATCGCGTTGGCGCTCTCGTTCGCGTTCTGGTTGACGGCCGTCGCGCCCGACGCGCGGCGAGCCGTTGCTGCCACGCGATTGTCCACTGTGACTCGTGAGGATGGCGCCCGTCCGTTCGCGCGCGAGCTCGCGGCGGGAGCGGCGCCCGTAGCCGGATTCGGCGGCGCGTCGCCGGCCGCGGTACGTGGTCCAGTCGCGCGTGAGCCGGTCGAGCTCGCGCGTGTGCTGTTCGCTGAGCCGGTCGGGGGCGTCGTCGAGTCCAGCAGCAAGTCGAGCTGGATGGCCGGGAAGGTCAGTTCCGTACAGATCGTGGCTCCCGACGCCGAGTCCACCCCAGGTGACGGGATGTTCGGCGACGGGCTGCCCGGCGGCATCGGTGTGGGTGTCGGTACTGTTGCCGCGGGCGGCCCAGGGACGACGCGCGCTTCGCGCCACCCCGCGCCGATCGGGAATCTCGGAATCCGTACACACGCGACGCGCCACGACGACGACACGGGGAACCTCGAACGCACTGGGCTGATGATGGGAAGCGGCCCCCTTCTCCACGGTAACCGACATGGCGGGCTCGCTGGTGCTGCTGGTGCTGCTCGTACTGCCGGGGCGTCGTCGTCGGGACGCCTGGTGCAGTGACGGTGGCAGGCTGAGGGTGAGCCGCACGCGCACCGTGCCGGCGAGCCGTGTGTTGCGCGATTCGCCGGGTTGGAGATGCTCGAGCACCACACACGCTGCGTCGCGTTCGCGCGCGAGCTGCCCGAGTCGCACGCCCTGCACGCGCGTGAGGGGTGGCGCGCCATCGATGACCACCAACCCAAACACGCCGCTGCGCAGCAGCAGATCAGCGGCCCACGCACTGCGCTTGGCATCGGGTGGGCGCACCACCACGAAGCGCTCTCCCAGATCGGCCCACGGGGCCGGCGCGAGGGTATGGCGGGCGTCGATCCAGGCGACCCACGCGCCGCTGTGCAGCACGCGTGCGACCACCTGACGGAGGAGCGCGGTTTTACCCACGGCGAGCGGGCCGGAGAGTTCGGTGATGCGCCCCCGCGGCACACCGCCCCCCAGCGCGCGATCGAGCCGCGGGACGCCGGTGGGCCAGGGGGCGCCAGTCGTGCGCCCGCCGATGACCACGGCATCCAGCTGGGCGCGCAGGGGGGTGAGGGCCTCGAGGGAGGCGGCGACTGACGCAGACATCGTTTTCGGATATTACCCGAATAAAGCCCGAAGCGCCAGAGGTCGGAATTGCCGAGGGGCCTGCGCCGTCTGGAACGGGGCCGCAGTATTGCAGACCTGCCCGTTCTCCCCACCCGGAGTTTTCGTGATGCCCCGCTGGCCGTCCCCGGTTGTCCGTGCGCTCCTGATCGGCCTGCTCACCACCGGCTGCGGCAACGCCACCGAGAACGTGACGTACGATCCCGTGGTGGAGCGCTACATCGGCACCTGGAACGCGGTGCGGATGGGGAATGCAGCCCTGCCGTATCGCACCGCGAGCACGGCGCCCTATACCGAAGTCTCGTCGATTCAGCTCACGGTGGGGCAACTGCAGTTCAGCTTCGTGGAGACTGCGCAGCAATACACCGCCGGCAGCGCGACGCCGACCGCCGTGGGATGCGTCACCTCACGTCGCATCAAGGCGACGTCGAGCACGTTGATTGGTACCGACGTGATCAGTGCGAGTCCGCCGTGTCCGTTTCCCGACTTGGCCCTCAACTTCGTCGTGGCGGGCGATTCGCTGGCGGTGACGTATCGCGGGCAGCGGGTGGTGTTCGTACGGCAGTAGCCGCTGACGCACGATCAGAACAATGACAGTTGCGATTCGGTGGCGTCGAGGATGGCCGCCTCCAGTCGAAATGTCTCGTCGGCATCGCGCACGGACTCGCCGCTTTTCTTGTAGGCTCGCGTCCGCAGCCCATGCCTGCGGCACAGCCTCTCCACGACGCGATGCAGCCCGTCGCGATACGCGTCGCCGGCGTACACACTGTGGCGATACGTCTGCTCATAGCGTGCCGCGAGCGCGGGGAACGACGCCCGGATCATGGGCAGATAGCGACGCCGTGAGGCACTGCGCAGGCGAAGCGCGCAGGCGCCGAAGCTCGTCGCGCCGGCCTTGGCGACCTGCTCCACGACATCGGCGAGCATGCCGGGGTCGTCGGTGATACCGGGCAAGACGGGCATGCAATTCACGCTCACGTCGATACCGCCATCCGCCAACCGTCGCACGGCGCGCAGCCGGCTCTCGGGCGTGGGCGCGCGCGGTTCGAGCGTACGCGCGAGCTCGCGATCGGTGGTGATGAGCGACACGTGCACGCCCACGGTGTTGTGCCGCGCCAGCGATTGCAGCAGCGCGAGATCGCGCGTTACCAGCGGGCTCTTGGTGATGATCACGACCTTAAGTCCGCGCACGACCTGCAGCGCCTCGAGCACTTCACGCGTCACCCGAAAGCGACGCTCGGCGGGCTGATAGGGATCGGTGGCCGAGCCGATGACGAGCGACTCGCCAGCCCTGGGCGCCCGGGATGAGCGCAACGCCTCGCGCACACGCGCGCCGGCATGCTCCTTGACCAGTACGCGGCGTTCGAAGGCGAGCCACGGCGGCATCTCGCGGACGATCTGCCTCCCAAGGTCACCCGCGCGCTCGATGGTGTAGCGGTGCGTGTCGCGGGCGTAGCAATACGCGCAGCCGAAGGCGCACCCGACGTACGGGTTGATGGACCAGAAGCCCATATGCGTCGCCGCCGGGCTGTTGAGGATCCCACCGCCGGGAGCGGCGTGGTACCGGAGGTCGGCCTGCTCACTCAGAAGGCGGAGCGGGTCGGGGAGGATCGGCAGGGCATCCATACTTGGATGGTACCGAATATATACCGAAAGTGCAAACTGATCAGTTCTGGGTTTCGGGTTTTTGGTTGGGGGTTACGGGTTGGGTTCCGAGTGGGGTAGTCTCTCTCCATGACCGACGCACGGCTCTCGGATATCGAAGTGCACCGCAACCTGAGCGCACTGCCCGGCTGGGCGCGCAAAGGGGACGCGATCGCGAAGACCTACCACTTCGCCACGTTCCCGGCGGGGATCGCCTTCATCGCGCGCGTGGCCGAGGTGGCCGAGGCGCAGCAGCATCATCCCGATATCGACATCCGGTACACGCGCGTGCAGTTCGCGTGCAGTACGCATGATGCGGGCGGGATTACGGCGAAGGACTTTCTGCTCGCGTCGGCGATTGAAGCCCTGGCGGCATCGTAGGGGCGCCGAAGGCGCCCTAGTTCTTTCGCAGCGAAACCGACCCGTTCACCGTGCTCGCCCGCAGCCGTGTCCGACCATCCCCAATCGTCCCCCGCAGCCGCCGCGGTGAGAGCGTCCCACTGATCGTGATGGGGAAGTCGGTGCTCACGCGACCGTTCACCGTGCCCAGTTCGAGTTCGGCGCCGAAGTTGGACGGGAGTTCGAGCGTGATGGAGCCGTTCACCGTCTGGTAGTCGAGATCCTCGGCGCGGCCGAGTGAGCCCATGGCGACGGTGATGCTGCCGTTGGTGGTGCGGGCGCGAACGGGGCCGCCGGCGCTGCGGGCGGTGATGCCGCCGTTCACGGTCTGGGCGCGCACTTCGGTGGTGACGTCACGCACTTCGATCGCGCCGTTCACCGTGTTGAGGTCGACGCGTACGCCATCGGGGACGCGCACCTGGAAGTGCACCGACACATCGTTGTTCTCGTTCCAGCGCATGCGTCGTTCGTTGTGGATCCCGTCTTCTTCGCACGTCGCGCCTTCGTTGAAGAGCGCGCAGATCACGACATCATCACCGAACTTCTTCGGTTCGATGCGTACCATCTCGGGGTTGCCCTTGCGCCATCGCTTTTCGGCGGTGACCTCCACGCGGCCGCTGGTGCTGCGCGTGACATCGACGCCGCCGTTCACGTTCTTGATGGCGATGGTGCGCCCCGACGGAATGCTGCCGGACCAGGTAAAGGCGTTGTCGCGACGCGAGTCCTGAGCACGGGCCGGCGCGGAGACGGCCACGCCGATGGTGAGTGCCGCGAAGGCGGCGGAAAGCAGGCGGGAGCGCATGGGAAGGCTCGGAGGAAAGCGAAGAATCAGGAGCGGATGCCGCGCACGAGGCGCACGTCACCGCTGGAAGTTGAGAGGTCGAGCCGCAGCGTCGCGGGGGTGGAGCCGTTGCCGATTTCATAGTGCCGAGTGGCGCGCCGGCTGCGGGAACCGCCGACCTCACCGGGCATCAGCGTGAGCGGCCCGCCGGCGTCGAGTTCGCCGCTGATCGTGGTGAAGTCGAGCGCGGCGCGCGCGCCACCCGGCAGGCGGAGCGTGATGTCGCCGGAGTGTGAGGTGGCCTGGACGCGGGCGTCATCGGCCAGCCCGCCGTCGACCGTGACGTCGCCACTGATACTTTCGGCGGTGACGCTGGTGATGCGATCACCGTCAACGCGCAGGGTGCCGCTGGTGGTCTTGAGTTCGACGTCGCCGCGTACGCCGCGCAGATGCACGTCCCCGCTGATCGTGCTGACACGTACCCCGGTCACCGAGCCGACGACATCCACATCGCCGCTGAACGTGTCAACGCGCAGGCGGCCGGAGAGATTGTCGGCCACGAGATCGCCACTCACTGTCTTGATGTCGACATCGCCGCGCAAGTCGCGCAGGTCCACATCGGCCGACGAGGTGTTGACGACCAGCCGCACGTTGCGCGGGAGATCGAGCTCGAGCGGACCGTCATCGTCGCGATCGCGGGTGCGTTCATTCACGACGATGCCAACCCCGCTCGGACGGAGCTGGTAGTTGCGACCGCCGCCGCGCACGCTGCCGGTGCTGCGGTCGGTGCCGCGCACGATCAGGCGACCGGTGCGCAGCGTGACGTCAACGACGGCGTTGTCGGGGAGGCGGAGGGTCGAATCCTGGGCGTGGAGGCTCGACGCGGCGAGTGCTGAGAGGAACAGCAGACCGCGGAAGCTGAACAGCGGACGCTGGACGGCGGGAGCTGGACGACGGGTCACGGCGGGGGTCATAGCAGCGCCACCTTGCGCATCAGCTCCAGCTTGGCCTCGAGGGCGCGATCGAGCTGCTGCGCGACGAACGCACTGCGCGGGTCCTTCGCGAGCGCCTTGCGGCTGTCCGCGATGGCCTGATCAATGATCTGAAGATTGCGGCGGAGCTCGCTCACGGTCGTGCTGTCCAGCTCAGTGAACCGCTCGTTCACGATGCGGCGGAGGGCGACGATCTCGCGCTCGTATGTCACGCCAGGGGCCACCGGCACGGCACTGTTCGCCACCGTCGTCGCGACCGCCTCCGGCCGGCCCACTACCAGCTCGGCTTTCGGCACCACCAGCGAGCTGTCGGGCGTCTGCGGCTGCTGCGGCGTGACGGGGGCCGCGGTGGCCACGCGCGCGCTGTCCGTCTGAACGCCATCGCCGCCGGCGCGCGTGGCGAACTGCCAGGTCACGCCGGCGGTGATCGCCATGAGCGCTGCGGCCGCTGCACCGAGCCGTCGCACGGACCAGTGAGCAACACCAGGCGCGCGCCGAGCGGCGGTGGGCAGGGGAACGACCTCGGTTTCGAGGCGCTCCGCGATGCCCGCCCACAGATCACGGGGCGGTGACAGCGCTGGCAACGCGCCGGCGTCGGCCACGATCTGCTCGAGGTCGCGCGTCAGCGCATCGCAGGCGGTGCACTGCGCTCGATGCGCGGTCATGAACGCCTGTTCGCTCGGGCTCAGCTCCTGCTCGAGCCAGGCGCCAAGTTGCGCCTCGAAGCGCGCGCAGTCGGGAGCGGTCGGGTTGGTCGGTAGGGCGTCGGTCATCGGTCCTTCATCGCGTAAGCGCGGCCCGCAACAGCATGCGGGCGCGGTGGAGCTGGGCCTTGCTGCCGCCCGGCGTAATGCCGAGCTGCTCACCAATCTCTTCGTGGGTAAAACCTTCGACGTCGTGGAGCACGAACACCCTGCGGGCCCCGTTCGGCAGCCCGGCGATCGCCTGCTCGAGATCGAGCCGGTCGCCCACCGCGAGCGGGCGACTCGGCGCATCGTCGAGCGCCCCGTCATCGGCCAGGCGCCCCGCCTGCACGCCGGCCGTCTTCCGGCGCGACAGAATCACGTTCACCGCCACGCGATGCAGCCACGTGCTGAACGCCGACTCGCCGCGGAAACCGGGCAGCTTCTGCCAGACCCGCACGAACACGTCCTGCGTGACCTCGTCGGCCAGCACCCGGTCCCCCAGCATGCGCACGCCGAGGCTGTAGACGCGGTCCACATGCGCCCGGTACACCCGCTCGAACGCCGCGCGATCGCCGCGGGCGGCGGCGGTCACGTCACTCGGCACGGGCAGGCCCGTGTCGGTGGCGGCGAGTTCGAGGGTGGGGTCAGTCACACGCAGGGCGAGCAAAAGGGCTCCGGAAACTTGGCACGGGATTGGATACCGTGAGCCCCGGGAGGGTTTGAACCCCCGTGCGACTTACAGTTGCGCCACGACCTGCGGCAATTCGGTCATGCTGCCCATCCAGAAATCGGGGTGCGCCGGCGCCAACTCGTCCCGGGTGAACGGCCCCCACAGCGCCGCCCCGGTCCGGCTCCCGGCCGACCGGCCGGCATGCATGTCGTGCGGCGAATCGCCGACAAACAGCGCCCGCGCCGGCGGCACCCCGAGCCGCTCACACGCCAGCCACACCGGATCGGGCAGGGGCTTATGGCGTGCCGTCTCCTCATACGTCACGATCGCATCGAACGCGCCCAGCAGCCCCACATGCCGTAAGGATCGATCCGTCATGCCGCGCCCCTTGCTGGTCACGATCGCCGTCGGGTGCCCCTCCGCGCGCGCCCACGCCAGCATCTCGGGCACCCCGGCAAAGGCCGTCGTGAGCCGCTCGAGATGGAGATCCTGGTACTCGCGGTAGCGCGTCACCATGGCATCCACATCGGCCTCGGTGTCGCACCACTCCGCCAACTGCGTGCGCAGCGGCGTTCCGATCCCCGCCACCCACTGCGCCGTCGTCGGCCGCCGCTCGCGCGTTGCAAACGCAAACTCCATGCACTCGAGCAGGAGGCCGATGGAATCGATCAGCGTCCCATCAAGATCGAAGAGCAGAGCGTGGCGCGTGGTCATGGTGCGCGAAGTCTACACGCGCCGTTCGCGAAACGCAGCGCACGCCACCAGGAGGAGCACATACCGCACGCGCCCGCCCGACGCGCCCTCCGTCTCCGGTGTCGACACCCGCTCCTCAGCTGCCGGCGCCCGCGCCATCCAGTCGCCGACCGGCGCATTCCCCTGGGCGAGCCACCCGCGCAACGCCCGCTCCGCCACCGGCGAGCGCGCCATCGCCACCGCTCGCTGTGCCCGCACGAAGAACGGCGCCAGTCGCACCCGCTCCGCAACCGACAGCCCCCGCGCCACCCACGCGAGCTGCGCCGACGCGCTCCGCTGCACCGCACTCAGTGCCCCGGGATCCTCCCCCGCAATCACCCGCGCCGCCGCGCGCCCACGCCACCGCGCTTCGGCGCGCCACACCCCGCGCAGCCACGCGCGCTTCGCCGCACTCGACACCTGCGCCGGCGCCACCGGCCCCGCACTCGCCGCCGCCACGAACGCCATCACCCGCGCATCGCGCCCACTGACGCGCCATCCGCCATCCACCAACCAGGCGGCCATCACGCCGCTCGCCGCGCGCGATGCGCCGCCCGCGATCAGCGCCGCCACCACCGGTCGCACACCACCCACCACGGGCAAGGCCCGCACGCGCTGCACCGCCACCCGTAGCGACGCCGCATCCGGGACATCCACCGCGTCCGATGCACGGGCCCACTCGGCAAACTGCGCCAGCAGTGCACTGCGCACTTCCACCACACTCCGCGATCTCCCGGCGCGCCCCACCACCCGCGCACCAATCGCCGCCTTGCGCACCACCCGCGCCTCCCATCGCAACGCCCCCTCGACCTCGAGCGACGGCGCCAGCCGATAGACGTGCACCACCCCCCACGGTGAGCCCATGCGCACCGCGCGCCCCACTCGCTGATCACGCAACGCCGCGGTCCACGGCGCATCGCAATGCACCACGACGCCCGCATCCTGCAGGTTCACCCCCTCGGCTAACAGATCCGTCGTCAGCAGCACACGGATCGCCGCATGCGACGGCGGTGGCGGACGTTCATGCGCCCTCGGCGCGAATCGCTGCAACGCCTCCTGCCGGCCGATCGGGCCGCTGGCAATCCGCGCACGCGCACCGGTCAGCATCCCGACGCCAGCGATATCGCGGAGCGCCCGGTACATCGCCTCCACCGTGCGCGCGTACTGCGAGAACGCCACTACCGGCACCCCCGGATGCGCCGCCACTACGCGCCTCAACCACGCCGCCCGCTCCGCGTCACTACCACCGGCGCTCCGCAGCGCATCGGAAAGCGCTTCCAGCGCCGCCAGGTGACGGTCCAAAACGGCGAGCAACGGCCCATGCTCCACCGGCCCCGACGCCAACAGCTCGGCGAATCCGAGCTGCACGTCGCCCTCCGAGACGGCCCACGATCGCAGCTCCGCCTGCGTCGGATGGCGCCCCACCTCCAACGCATCGCGCAACACCGCGCCGCGCAACCGCCGCCTGCGCACCGCATCGAGCAACGCCGCCTCGCTCGAACACCAGGCGCGCAGCAACCCCATGCGGATGAGCGCCCCGGCCTCCGCCCCGTCCTTGGCCGGCAACGGCGCCGGCAACGCCATGATCCGCTCCAGAATCGCGCGATCCATCGGTACCCGATGCGCCCGATGCCACCGCACCGCCGGCCGGCTCCCCGCGACGGCACTCGATGCCCCGCCCACCATGGCCGCGTCTCGGCGCACGATCAGCTCCGCACGCCGCCCCGCCTCCAGTAGGTTCGGCCGACTTCCGGCAAAGAGCGCCAGCATCGCCCGGACATCGCCCTCGCGATTGTGCACGGGCGTCGCCGACAGCAACAGCACATCCGCGCCGGCAATCGCTGCTGACACCCGTTGGTATCGCTGCGTGGCGGGATTCCGCAGATGATGCGCCTCGTCGATGATCACCAGTCGTCGCGCGCCCGTATCGAGCGCAGGCCCATCGCCACGCGAAAAGGCATGCAGCGACACGAGCGCGGCTCCCGTGGTGTGCGTGCGCCGCACCGCCGCCGCCCACATCGGCAACAGCGCCGCTGGCGCAATCACCATGCACCGCTCGTACTCCCGCGCCACGGCCAGCCCCACGTACGTCTTGCCCAACCCCACATCATCGGCGAGCAACGCCCCGCCATGTCGCGCCAGTATGCGCAGCAGTCGCGCCGCTGCCTCCCGCTGATGCGGGGCCAGCACCACCTCGCCCAACGTCGGCGAGGGAAGTGGCGGCAACACACTCTGCGCGACGTAGGCACGCACCAGCTCGAGCCGCCGCTGCGCCACGCGCGACGAACGCGGCGCGGGGGGCACCGCATCCTCAGCCGCGCGGCTCGGCGATGTCATCCCAGGATCCTCACGCATGCACGTACCACTCCAGCAGGGGAAGCAATTCGTTGACCGGAATCCCATAGGCGAGCGCCACCAGCTCATCCAGATCGAGCAAGGCGTTCGTCTGCGCCTCGAGCTGCCGGTGATCATCCCGCGACAACGCGCGACCGGCCGGCGCGAGCAGGCGCACAGCCGACGCCCAATCCCGCGGCACCGGTAACGCGGCGACCGTCCACCCCAGAAAGCGGCGGAACCCGCCACGCGCTGGCTCGGCGAGCACATCCAACCACGCCGACGCGATCGTGGAGCGCAGGAGCGCATGCAGCGCATAGGCGTCGTTGGGATGCGGCGCCCGCACGACATAGCAGGAGTTGAGCGGCACCGTGGGATCGCCGGGCAGCAGCACCCGCGAGCGTAACTTCCGACCGATGTCCGCCCACACGATGCGCACCGCATCGCTCCGCGCCGCTTCGGTACGGAAGAGCGTCCACCACGGCTGCCGATGCCGGATATCCGACCGGCTGCTCAAACCCGGTTTCCATTGCGCCATCCACCGCGCCGTCGCCGGTGGCAGCGTGCGCAGCACCTCGCCCGCCGAGTTGTGCGTCCAGATGATGCGCAGCGTTTGTGCAGAGCCGCTTGTCGTTACCTCATGATCGAGGAACCAGTGACCGACCTCCTCACCACGCAGAACCGGGCGCAACAGCGTGCGCTCGATGACCCCCTGGCGCGGGCGCGCAGGATCGTCGGTCATCACGGTCGCCGTATCATCATCATGCTCCACCGCCCGCACCAGAAAGGCCGCGTTGTACCCGCACTTCACCCCCAGCAGCGGCCGCCCCATCACGGACTGCGCGAGGGGTACGCCCGTGCGCCGCAACGTCTCGAAGGCCGCCTGCGCCGGCGCCGGCAGCAACACCCACGGCGCGCCCGCCTCGCCGCCCAGCGACAGCGCCGGCGCACTGGTGCTGAAGCGCGTGGTGTGCGTTCGCGTGATCGAAATGCGGATCGTCATCTCTTGCGCCGAGCCAGTGGTGGTGGTGAGAACCGCCGACCCCTCCGACGGGGCTGCCGCCCACTCGGCCAGCGCCAGCCGCTCCACTGGCGCTCGGCGCGTGGCGACCACGAGCGACGGATAGGTCGCGGCATCGAACTGCGCCGGCGCGTCGCTCCAGTCGTGCAGCGCACGCAGCTGCGCGTCTCGCAACAGCAGCCGCCGAACGCCGCCGCCCGACAGCGTCCGCCACAGCTTGGCCGGCACGAGCAGCGCCAGCGTGCCGTTCGGGGCCAGCAATTGCACGGCGCGCTCGATGAACGCCACCGCCAGATCGGCCTGCCCGGCAAAGCCCGCCCCCGCACCGGCACCCCGCGCCCCGTCCCGCCACGTGGCATCGCGCATCGTCCGGAACTCCTGCCGCAGCCACACCCGCTCGGCGACCGGCATGGCATGCGGCCGCACCCACGGCGGGTTCCCCACCACCAGCGTGAATCCGCCCCGCGCCGCGACATCGGCAAACATCGCTGCATAGCGAAAGGGCAACGCCCCACCCAGCGCCAGCGCGCGACGCTGCAACGCCAGCGCCCGCACCGACAGACGCAGCAGCGCCAGCTGCGCGCGATCCGCCGCCGATGCACGTCGCCGTTCACCGAACAGGTCGCGCCCGCGCAACGACAGCAGGAGTGCTTCACGCTCGGCGTACACCGCGCTCCGGCGACGGTCCAGCTCCGCAAGCGCTCGCTGGCGCTCCTCGCGGTCGAGCTCACTGGCCAAGGTGGCCTTGCGCGCCCCGCTGGCGCGTACGTAGCGCGCCCGCAGCGCGGTGAGCCGCGCTGGCGACGGTGGGGCAAAGTCGAACGCCCCACCCGCCAGCGAGTCGCCCACACGAATGTGATGATCGAGATTCGGCAGCGGTGCCAGGCGCGCGACATCCGGCTCGGCGCATTCAATCACCACCGACAGCCACAGTCGAAGCTCGCAGAGCCATACGGCCATCGGCTGACGGTCCACCCCGAAGACGGAGCGCGTCAGCACCTCGCGACGGCGCACATGCGCCTCCCGCACGTCGCCACACGCCGCCAGCGCTGCATCGATACGCTCGAGTACGTGCACCAGGAACGCCCCCGAGCCGCACGCCGGATCAAGCACCCGCAGCGCCTCGAGCTGCGGCCGCAACCGCGCAGCCAGTGCCGCCGGCAGGGGGCGTACATCCGGCTGATCGTCGAGCAGAGCTGTCGGCAGTTCGGGGATTGCACTGAGCAATGCCTCACGCACCGCCTGCGCGACCAGATGCGGCGGCGTGTAGAAGGAACCGGAACGCCGCCGTTCCTCGGCTGCCATCAACGACTCGAAGGCACGTCCCAGCATTTCCGGATCCACCGCGGCCTCCGACCAACTGGCGGAGTCTTCGCGCGCGGTAAAGCGATAGCGGTCGAGCACGCCCGTCACGAGTCCTGTGAGCGCGTCATTGCTGAAGCGGTAGCGCGTGAAGCGCTTCTCGAGCGGCGTGGGCGTGAACAGGCCGCCGTTGAGAAAGGGCACCGCCCCGAACGCCCGCGCCACGGGCGCCCGTCGGGAACGTGGCGTGTTGAGCGTGCCGAAGAAGAGCGGCCGCAACAGCGCCTCGTGCAGCGAGCCATTGGCCTCGAGCACCCGCAGCGCGTGCTGCATGAGGAAGTCCCGTTGCCCGTTGAGCCACCCTTTCGCCTCGATGAAGGCGAGGAACAGCAGGCGCGACGCGGCGAGCAACGCCAGCTCGCGCCGCTCCATGGCGAGTGGCGAGGCCGGAGGGCGGCCCGGCCGACGCGGGGTGTCCGCCAGCGAGAGGGAGTCGCCAAGCGCGGTGACGCTCTGTTCAAGTGCCCGGTAGAAGCGATGCGTGAGCGCATCGCGGCGCAGGATGTCGGTGAAGCGCGCATGGCGGAGCAGCGGGTCGTCATCGGTCACCGCGGCGAGCGCCCGTACCGTGTCGGCATCGGAGTCGAGCACGCGCCGCCGATCGAGGCGCAGCGCGGCAATGCGCGGCCCGTGGGGCGAGTCGGTGACGGTGGCGAGCGTGAGCAGGTGCCCGTCGTGATCGATCGCCAGCACACACCAGTGCCGGGTGGGCGAGCGCTTCACGAGCTGCACCGCCAGCAGGCGGGTGCGCTCGCGGGCATCGTAGGTCGGGCCAACAGCCGCCGGCGGCGCCAGGCGGGCGAGCAAGCAGCAGATCGCACCGCTCCCCGGGACCAGCCGGGCCTGGCTCGCGTAGGAAGCGATACCCAGATCGCGCCGCGCGGCCCCGCGCAGGCGGGTCACCTCGCCGGTGAAGCCCAGCAGGTGCGCGATGGGGAGCATCGTGTCGAGCGAATCGGCCGATGCGAGAAGGGAAGCAGCAGTCTTGATGGTGAGCACGGCGGCACGATGTGTCGTGTGCGCGCGACGTGTGTCATCGGAACGTTGCGCATTGGATCATTTCATTCGAGGTTGCGTGGATGACCACCGCCCATTCCGCGCCCCAAGCCTCGGTTCGCGACGTCGCGGCCGTGTTCGTGCGGCTCGGCGTGACGGCCTTCGGTGGACCGCTGGCGCACATCGCCGCCATGGAAGACGAACTCGTCACGCGGCGGCAGTGGGTGTCGCGCGAGGAGTTCGCCGATCTGGTGGGTGCGGCCAATCTCATTCCCGGCCCCAACTCCACCGAGCTCGCCAGTCACCTCGGCTATCGGCGTGCCGGATGGCCGGGGCTCGTGGCCGCCGGCGTGGGGTTCATCCTCCCCGCCGTGCTCCTCGTGTGGGGGCTCGCCGTGCTTTACACGCGGCTCGGCGCACGCGTGGACGTCGCGGCCGCCCTCAGTGGCATGCAGCCCGCGGTGCTCGCGGTGGTGGTGCAGGCGGCCTGGCGACTGAAAGGCAGCTTCGTACGGTCGCGACTCGCCGCCGTGCTCGCCGGCGCGGCACTGGTCGCGGTGCTGGCGGGGGTGTCGGAGCTCACCGTGCTGCTGGCGGCGGTGATCCTGGCGATCGCGATGATCGCACGAACCAATACCAGCGCCCTCCCCGTGGCGCTCTCCGCTACCGGCGCGGCCGCCACGACCACGCTCGGCACGGGTACGATTTTTCTGAGCTTTGCCAAGATCGGCAGCGTGCTGTACGGGAGCGGGTATGTGCTGCTCACCTTCCTGCGGGGGGAGTTCGGCGAGCGGCTGCATGTGCTGACCGACGCCCTCGCGGTGGGGCAGGTGACGCCAGGCCCCGTCTTCTCGGCGGCCACCTTTGTGGGCTATCTGCTCGGAGGTTCGGCCGGGGCCTGGGCGGCCACCGCCGGGATCTTTCTCCCCGCGTTCGTGGGGGTGGCGCTCACCGCGCCCTTCGTTCGGCGGCTCCGTGGGGACCCGCGTCTGGCGCCGGCCCTCGATGTCGTGAATGCCGTGTCCCTCGCGCTGATGGTGAGCGTGGTACTCGTCATGGCGCGGGCAGTGGCCGCGCAGCCGCTTGCGCTCGCTATCTTTCTGGCCACCTCCCTGTTGTTGCTCACCACGCGCGTGGGGGCGGGTTGGGTTCTCCTGCTGGGAGGGCTCGCCGGCCTGCTGCGCCTGCTCTGACCTGGTGTCTCTCGCGATGCGGACCTGCTGGCTCAACGGCGAATTCCTGCCTGAAGATCAGGCCAAGCTGTCGATCTTCGATCGTGGCGTGCTCTTTGGCGACGGCGTGTACGAAGTGGCCGCCGTGTTCAACGGCCGCCTGCTGGACGCCGATCTGCACCTCCATCGACTCGAGCGTTCGCAGCGCATGATCGGCCTCCCGGCGCCGGCGACCACCGCGCAGTGGCTCGACGTGATGCAGCAGCTGGCGACGAAGAATGCGATCGAGGAAGGGCTGGTGTATCTGCAGGTCACGCGGGGCCCCGCCGAGCGTGACTTTCCGTTCCCGGCGAACCCCACGCCCACGGCGTTCGCGTACGCGCGTCCCAAGCGTCTGAGCGACGACCCGAATGCGAGCGGCGTGCGCCTCCATGTCGTGCCCGACCTGCGGTGGGCGCGCTGCGACATCAAGAGTACGTCCATGCTGGCGCAGGTCCTTGCCAAGCAGGCCGCGCGCACAGCGGGCGCCTTCGAAGCGCTCATGCACGAAGACGGCGTGGTGACCGAGGGCGGCTCGAGCAACCTGTGGATGGTGAAGCACGGCATGGTGCAGACGCGGCCGCTCTCGACCGACATTCTGGCCGGCATCACCCGGCATGCGTTGCTGGATGTTGCCGAGGCGCACGGCGTGACGGTGAAGCAGCGCGCGTTCACGCTCGAGCAGGCGCTGGGCGCCGACGAGCTCTTCCTGACGAGCGCCACGAGCTTCGTGCTGCCGGTGACACAGGTCGATGACCACACCATCGCCAATGGTCAGCCCGGGCCCGTCACGACCGCGTTGCGCAACGGCTACATCGAACGGGCGCGTCGCCTCACGGCGTAGACCTCCGTTACTCCGTCCCTCCGTTGCTTCCAGCAAGATGTACTCGCACCGCTGACCTCGGTCGTGCCTGACCTGCGGAGGGGCGGGGCAACGGAGGACTAGCGCGACGTGTACGCCCGGCCTTTCCACTCAACCTGATCGCCGCGCGTGATGGCCTTGAGGCAGATCACGAGCAGCACGATCCCGCCGAGTGGGGCATAGATTGCCCGCCACACCGGATCCTTGTTCAGCACGTTCGCGAGCGCGAAGCTGCTCAGGACAGCGAGTGAAGCGCCGAGGCCCCAGGCCGTAAGCAGCGGCATGCCTAGCAACGCACCGATCGCTGCACCGAGGAACGGGCCCACGATGCCGAAGGGGAAGGCGAGGAGCAGCAGTGGGTAGAGCCACCGGCGCACGGTCTCGCCGCCCCACATCGCGTGGCGGCCGCCGGCGTAGAGGTTCTTTCCCCAGCCTTTCATGAGCGAGGCGAGGCCGTCGTACATGCGGGTGCTCAGGTGGCGCACGCCGAGGGCCATGGAGACGCGGCCGCCGGCGAGGAGGGTGCGCTGGGCGATCATGAGGTCCTCGGCGACGTACTGTCGCACCGCGACATGGCCGCCGATCTGATCGTACCAGGGGCGGCTCACTAGGAAGCACTGTCCGTTGGCGACCACGTCACGCGGGTGGCTGGCGCGTTCCAGCTGATCGGCGCCGCCGTAGCGGCCAAGGATGAGCGTGAAGACGCTCGGCTGCACGGCCTGCTCCCAGATCGTGCCCATGACCTGGCGGCCCGCCACGGAGAAGAGATCGGCGGCGCGGCGACTGCGCAGGGCCATCATGCGGGCGACCAGCTCGGGGCCGTGGCGCGTATCGGCATCAGTGAAGAGCAGCCAGCGGCCGGTGGCGCGTTGCGCGCCCGTGTGGCAGGCCCATTGCTTGCCGAACCAGTCGCCGGGGAGATCGGGGGCGGCGAGCACCTGCACGCGCGGGTCGCCAGCGGCGGCGGCGCGGGCGAGGTCACCGGTGCCGTCGGTGGAGTGGTCGTCCACCACGATGATCTCGAGATTCGGCCAGGTGCTTGCCCGCAGACTCGCCACACAGGCGGCGATGTGCGCCGCTTCATTCCGGGCCGGGAGCACGATGGAGACGCGGTCGGCGCCGGCGGGAGGCGTCGCGTCCACGTCGTCGAGCGACGGCGTATGGCGGAGCCGACCCCCAAGCGCGGCGGGGGCGGCCCACCAGGGGAGGGCGAGCAGAACAGGAAGTAGCACAGACACGGGCGGAACGTAGTGATGGCGGGGACGCGGCGCGTGGCCTCGGGCCTTCACGCCGAGTACGTTCAAGGCATGACTGCGACGGCGAGCCATTCGGCGCCCCATCATGCCCTTCCTGAACCGCCGGCGCTGCCGCCTGGTTCGCATGTGGCGCTGGTGTCGCCGTCCGGACCGCTCAACGGGCCGCATGAGCTCGAGCGCGCCATCGACACCGCGCAGTCTCTCGGCTGGAGCACGTGGGTCGGGCCGCATGCGCTCGCGCGCGAGGGGTACTTTGCCGGCCCCGATCACGCGCGTGCGGCCGATCTCATCGCGGCGCTGCAGGATGACACCATCGATGGCATCTGGTGTCTGCGGGGTGGCTATGGCGCGGCGCGGCTGCTGCCGGCCGTCTGGCCGGTGCTGCAGCAGGCGCGTCCCAAGGCGCTGCTGGGCTACTCCGACATCACGGCGCTGCACGCCGCGTGGGCGCGAGCCGGACTGGCGAGCTATCATGCCCCCACGGCGCGGGCGGTGCTGACGCCGTTCTCACGCGAGCACTTCATCCCCATGGTGCAGGGGCGCACCGAGGCGCTGTGGCGCGCGCCGGAGGCCACCGTGCTGCGCGGCGGGCGCGCGCACGGGCGGTTGGCGGGCGGCAATCTGGCACTCGTCGCGAGCCTCTGCGGCACCCCCTGGGCGTGGGATTTTCGCGATGCCATTGTGGTGCTCGAAGACATCAACGAAGCCACGTATCGCCTCGACCGCATGCTGACGCAGCTCGTACACGCCGGTGCGTTCGACGGCTGCGCCGGGCTGGCGTTCGGACAGTTCACCGACTGCCCCGAGAGCACCAGCGACGGTGCGCGGGCGCTGCCGGCGATTGTACAGGAGGTCGCTGATCACCTGCAGGTGCCGGCCGTGCTCGGGGTGCCCGTGGGACATATTGACGATCAGTGGACGATTCCCTTTGGCGCGGCGGCAACGCTCGACGCCGATGCGCGCGCGCTCACCGTGCGCGCCTGAGTGCGACCTGACCTTCACCTGACAGGATGACTCTATGAAGACCGCTCAGCAGCTCATCGCCGAAGCCAAGGCGCAAATCACCGAAGTGACGCCCCGTGAGGTGCAGGACGCGCTCGCTCGCGGCGAGGAACTCGTGCTCATCGACATTCGTGAGCAGAACGAGTGGAACCTTGGCCACCCCAAGCCGGCGATCTACATCGGCCGCGGTGTGCTCGAAACGCAGATCGAGGCCAAGGTCCCGCGCGACGCGCGCGTGGTGCTCAGCTGCGCCAGCGGCAATCGGTCGGCGCTGGCGGCGCTGGCGCTGCGGGAGATGGGCTACACGAACGTGGCGTCGATGGCCGGTGGCTTCCGCGAGTGGGTGGCGTCGGGTGGCGAGGTGGCCGACTGAGCGCCTCCGTCACCGGCGCGATGCCGTTCCCTCCGTCGCCGCTGGATGCTGCGTTGGCGCACCCCGACCTGGCCCGGTTGGCGGTGCGCCTCGCGTCACATGCGCCGCGTGAGGATGAGGCCGACAAGCGCGCGGCGGTGGCGGCCGTGTTTCGGGTGGTGGACGACGCGCCCGAACTGCTGTTCATCAAGCGCGCGTATCGCGAGGGCGATCCCTGGAGTGGCCACATGGCATTCCCCGGGGGGCGCCATGAGCCGCAGGACCCGTCGCTCGAGTACACGGCCGTACGCGAAACGATGGAAGAGCTGGCGCTCGATCTCACCGCCGGCCGCGTGCTGGGGCGCCTCGATGACCTGGCGCCGCGCAACGTAAATCTGCCGAGCATCGTAATCCGACCGTTCGTGGCGGTCGTGCCACCGGATGTGTCGTTCATCCCGAGCGATGAGGTCGCGGCCACCTTCTGGGTGCCGGTGGCGCGCTTGCGGGCCGACGATGCGCAGGCGGAACACGTGATGACCATCAATGGCGCGCGCGCCCGTTTCCCGGGCTATCGCGTCCACGAACACATCGTGTGGGGGCTCACTGAGCGCATCGTGCGCCAGTTGCTCCCGCTGTTGGATCCCTGACCCTTCGGTTCATGCGTTTTACGACGAAGTTTCCGCTGTTGGTCGCGGCGGGCTGGCAGCTGGCCGCCTGCGCGCGTCCCTCGTCTCCGGCGGCGATGTCGCCGATGGCTGGCAAGCGCGTGGAGGGAAGCGCCGGCATGGTGGCCGCATCGCACCCCGATGCCGCCGCCGCCGGGGCTGAAGTCCTGCGCGCGGGTGGCAATGCCGTGGACGGCTTTGTGGCCACGGCGTTCGCGTTGGGCGTGACCGATGTGTCGCAGACCGGTCTCGGTGGCGGTGGCGCGATGACCTACTACAACGCGCAGACGAAGACGGTCGAGCACCTGAGCTTCTATCCACGCACGGGAAGCGACACGGCGTGGGCGCAGGCGGCGGGGACCCGTGGTCCCGGCCGCGCCGCCGCGACGCCGGGGCAGGTCGCCGGGCTGCTCGAGGCGCATCGCCGCTGGGGGAAGCTCCCGATCGCGCAGGTGATGGCGCCGGCCATTCGCCTGGCGAAGGACGGGTTCATCGTCTCGCCGCTGCTGTCGCGCACGATTGCGAGCAGCAAGGCCAAGCTCGAAGCCGACTCGCTCGCCAAGGCGCGCTTCATGCCGAACGGCGTCGCGTTGCGGCCGGGCGACAAGCTGGTGCAGCCGGAACTCGCCGCCACGCTCGAGCGCATTCGTGATGGCGGGCGCGACGCGTTCTACACCGGTGCGATCGCCGAGGCGCTTGCGACCAAGGTGCAGAGCCTGGGTGGGCTGATCACCGTGGGCGACATGAAGACCTATCCCGTCACGGCGATGCGCCCGCTGTGCACGGAGTGGCGTGGCTACACGGTGCTCGGCGCGCCGCCGCCGATGGGAGGCTCGAGTGTGCTCGAGATGCTGCAGATCGCCGATGCGACAGGCGTGACCAACGCCGGGGGCTTTACCGACAAGCCTGACGCGGTGGTGAAGATGGCCGACATCCTGCGCATCGGCGGTGTGGACGCCAATCGTTGGCGCGGGGATCCGCTCGCGCAGCGTGTACCGGCGCACGGCGTGTCGCACAGCGGCTTTGCGAAGGCGCGCGCCGCGCGGGTGGGCGCGCCGTTGAGCGACTCGCTGCTGGCCGGCGATCCGTGGGCGTTCGATACCGCGAGCGTCCCCGCGACGTGCGCGCCGCTCAACCCGTATCCTGCCGTGAGCGCCAGTGTGACTGCGCCGGCGCACGACGCGGCGGATCTGCTGCACGAGCCGAAGCAGGAGGAGCCGGAAGGGCAGAGCTTCACCTCGCACCTCGCCGTGGTGGACGCGAGCGGCAGTGCGGTTTCGGCGACCACCACGGTGGGCGTGCTGTTCGGCAGCGGGGTGTACACCGGCGGTTTCTTCCTCAACTCGTCGGGGAGCAACTTCGACGCGCGCACGCGCGGCACGAACCGCTACGCGAACTCCACGATGTCGCCAACGGTCATCCTCGACCACGGCAAGGTGCGCCTCGTGGTGGGCGCCGCCGGTTCGCAGTACATCCAGCCCGCGATCACGCAGGTCACGCTCCGCATGCTGGCGTTCGGCGAAGACCCGTTCATGGCCGTCGCCGCGCCGCGCATCTATGCGAGCGCCGGTCAGAAGGACGTCGAGGTGGAGCCGGGTTACACGACCACGGTGTATCAGGCACTCGTCGCCCGCGGCTACATCCCCGTGAGCCGCGTCGCCGACATCACCTTCGGTGGCGTCCACGCGGTGTACGTGTCGCCGAGCGGGAAGCGGATCGGGGTGGCGGACCCGCGGCGGGATGGAGTGGCGGCGGGGTACTGAGCGGCAGCAGCCGGACCACGAACGGCAAACTGCAAACTGCGGAAGCCTGTACATCGGAAGCGTGAACGTCGGAAGCTGGACATCGGGAACTGCGGGTCCCGATGTCCAGCTTCCGCCGTTTCAGCTTCCGATGTACAGGCTTCCGCCGTTACCGAAGGAGTCCTTTCTCCCGCGCCAAATCCCCCAATCCCGTCCGGTCTCTGACTCCTACCTTATCAAAGATGTTCGCCAGGTGCGTCCCCGCCGTGCGTGCGGTGATGCCCAGGCGTGCGCCGATCTCTTTGTTGGAGAGGCGTTGCGCGACGAGCTTCACGATCTCGAGCTCGCGGGCGGTGAGATCGGCGAAGGCGCCGGCGGCATTGTCAGGGGCGACCGGGAGGCGCGCGCCGAGTTCGCGCAGGATCTCGCGGGCGTCGGTGGCGGCGGGGGCGGCGCCGACCTGGTCGAACATCGTGAGCGCCTCGCGGGCCTCATGGACCGCGTCGTCGCGGGCGCCACTCTCGTGGTATACGCGGGCGAGTCGCAGGCGCGCCTTGGCGGCATCGAACGGATAAGGGACCGCTTCGAGTTGGGCGATGGCGCGCTGCAGGTGCGCGATGGCCGTGGAAAAGTCCCCGGCCGCGCGGGCGCGCTCGCCGTCGATCACTTCGACCCAGGCGCGGCCGATCGGGTGCGCGAGATGGGCCGCGGCCTGCTCCAGGCGCTGACGGAGTACGTCCACCGTCGCGGTGTCGCCCAGTGCGAGGGCGGCTTCGATCATGGTGGGCATGAGGCGATAGACCGCCCACGCGACGTAGCCCGTGCGCATCGCCATGTCGAGCGCGATCTGCCCCACGCGGAGCGCTTCGGCGCGTTCACCGACCGCTTCGAGATAGCGCGTGCGGGCCACGAAGGCCGGCAACACGCCGTGCACTTCGAACGGGCGGGAGTGGTCCAGCTGCGCCGCACCGGACACTTCCCACGCTTCCTGCACGAGGCGTTGGGCGGTGGGAATGTCGCCCCGCTGCAGATACACGCCGCTCACCCAATGCAGGATGCGCGCGCGCAGCGTGGTTTGGTCAAGCGCCCGCGCCAGTGTGATCGCGCCTTCGCCCTCGGCGAGGGCGCGGTCCCATTGGCCGATGCCGGCGCGATACTCCAGCGCAATTTCGGCGCAGCGCAGTTCAAGCAACGGACTCGCGAGTTCCTGCGCGAGCCGCGTCGCCTGCTCGAGGTGCGTGGCCAAGGCCTGCGTCTGCGAGGTAAGCCCACCCAGCACCGCCGCCCCGAAATGCGCATGCCACCGCAGATTGCGCTCACCGCTCTTCTCCGCGAGTTGCACGGCGCTGCGCGCGTAGCTCCACGCGCGATGCGCCGGCCCCGTCCACACATGCAGCATAAGCAGGATGCGATGCGCGCGCGCCTGCAGGGAGATGTCGCCCAGCGACTCCGCGGTCGCGACCGCGTCGGCGACTTCGCGCTTGGCGTCGTCGGAGAGGCCGAGCATCTGCATCGCATCGCCCTTGGCGAGTTGCGTGCGAATGACCAGCGAGTCGCTCCCCGCTCGGCGCGCGTGCGCGATGGCCGCGTCGTAGTGGGCCAACGCCTCTTCGCGGCGCCCCAACCCCGTGAGCGACAGCGCATAGCGACGCTCGGCGATCGCCAGCGCCAGCGCGTTGCCAGTCGCCGTGGCGTGCTCGATGGCGCGTTTGCACATTGCGATCGCCTGCTGGTAGTCACCGAGGCGCCGATAGACGCGCATCAGATCGTCCACCAAATCGTCGCGGGTGTTGGCCGGAACCACCTCGGGGTGGGCGTCCGCGCGATCGAGGGCCGCGCGGAGCAGCTCGGCCGCCTCACGGCGGGCGAGTCGCAGCAGTGCCTGCCGACCGGCCGCCACGAGCCACCGGACTGCCACCGCGGGCTGTTCGCGCGGATCGGCACGGAGCCAGTGCACGGCGATGGTTTCCGTCTGCGCGGTGGATGGCTGCGGGCTCACGGCTTCCATGGCCCGCGCGAGCGTGGCGTGGAGTTCGCGTTCACGGGCGAGCCCCACCGATTCCACCAGCGCCTGTTGCATCATCGGATGCACGACCGCGTACACCACGCTGTCGCCCCCCGGGCGCTCGGTGATGATGTCGCCGTCGCGCAGCTCGCGCAGCGCCTCGAAGATCGCGGCATCGTCGAGCCCCAGTGTGCCATCGCCCACGGCCATGCGCGCGACCGTACGGACCACGTCGTGTGTCGCGCCGCTATCGGCCACGGCAATGATCTCGGCGAGCCGACGCGCGGGCGCACCGAGACGCGCCAGGCGATCGGCCAGTACATCGCGAACCGACGGCGGGAGCGTCAGCGTCTCCACGTGCCAGCCGACCCACACGCCGCCCTGCTGTCGCACGTCACCACGCGAGACGAGCTCGCGCAGCACCTGATCGAGGAAGAACGCGTTGCCGAGGGTTGCCTGATGGAGCCGGGTGGCGAACGCGTCTACGACCACGTCGGAGACGCCGAAGTGGGCAGCAAGAACCGCCTTCACCGTGGGCTGCGTCAGCGGCGTCAGGCGCACATCCACGGCGCCGCCCAGCGAGCGCAGCGAGCGGAGTGCAAGGCGAAACTCATCGGGGAGCGTGCGGTCCGTCTCGTTCCAGCACGCCACAATGATGAGTCGCTGCGAGGCCACCTGGCGCCCAAGAAAATGCAGCAACTCCACCGAGGCGCTGTCTGCCCACTGCAGATTCTCGAGGCAGAGATAGAGCGGCGTCTTCTCCGACAGGCGCGTCAGCAGTTGCCGAATGGCGGTGTGCAGGCGAACGCGCTGCTCGGCGGGGTTCACGCCCTCGGCGAGCAGGTTGCCCGAGCCGCGATCAAGGAGGTCCGGCGCCAGCGCCGCGAGAATGGCACGATCGCCGCGCGTGAGCCGCATCAGCGCGCCGCTGTCGAGTGTGGCGAGCAGCGGGGCCATCGCATCGGCGAACACGGCGTAGGGAATGGCCGTCTCCAACGGGTACGCCTGTCCATGGGCGACCTGCCAGCCGCTCGCGCGCGCGGCGGCGATCGATTCTGCGAGCAGGCGAGACTTGCCCACGCCGCCGTCACCGCTCAGCAGCACGAGCTGGCCCAGTCCGGCCGCCGCGTCCTGCTGACACTGCGTGAGCCGGGCGAGTTCACTCTCGCGTCCGACGAACGGGAGCGCGCTGACGGAGGCGCGCGGTGAGGCCGCCGAGGCAGTCATGATCAGAAGGCCTGGTTGAAGCCGATGTAGAGACCGCTCGCACCATCGCGACCGCGGCCATAGTCCACGCGCACGGCGGTGCGCTGCCGCGGGTCGATCTGGAAGCGGAGCCCCGCGCCGTACGTCGGGAGCGCCTTTGTGCTCGTGGCGCTGTTGTGATCGTTCAGGATGCCCAGCCCACCGAACGCCACCGCCCCGACGCGCCGGCGGATGGGTGTGCGCCACTCGGCCTGCGCCGCCTGCAGGTTCACATCGCGATAGCGGCCACGCGTGTAGCCGCGGAGCATGTCGCCACCGCCCACGAGATTCAGCTGGTCGAACGGAATCGCGTCGCCGTCGATCCAGAGGCCGAGGTAGTTCAGGGCCAATGTGGAGGCGCCCACCGGGACGTACTGCCGCACATCCAGTCGGCGACGCACGTATGAGAAGTCGGAGCCGATCGCCGACCGCGAGGCCGTGACGGTGAGCTGCGCGAGGGTGCCGCGATGCGGATTGAACACGAAGTCGCGCGAATCGCGAAGCAGTCCAACGCCCACTTCGCTGACCCGTCCGCCGGTGGCGCCGGTGATCGTCTTGGTGCGCAGCACGCCGGTGGTCGTGTCGGCCGTGATCGTCTGGTCGATCAGTCGTGCCGACACCAGACCGTACCACTGCCCATGCACCCGCTGCTGGATGGTGGCCTGCGCATCGATGCCCTCCGGCGTGTAGGTCTCCTTCGCCGTCTCGGGCGTCTGATCGCCCACGCCGTAGTAGGGGAGCGGGAAGCGCTGCCAGGCCAGACTCCCCCAGAGCCGCCGCGCGTTCTCCCGCGACCAGTACTCACCTTCGACACTCGCCCGCGTCTGCCCTTTGGCGCTTCGGATGATCGTCGGCACAATCGACGCCGGCCGCGCATGGCGCGCCGCAGGCGGCTCGAACACGGCGAGCATGGTTAGCCCGAGCTGCAGCCCGGTCTCCGGCGCCGAGGCGATCGCCGGGAACGGCTGCAGCCGGCGGCGCCACTGGGTGGAATCCGTGGATTGCGCCGAACCCCGCTGCGGAATGCACAGCGCGATTGCGAGCAAAGCAGGGATGGAGGAACGGCGGAAGGGCGTCATGGCAGCACCGGCGGAAAGGGTCAGATCAGGGACACCAGCATGATCGGCCACCCGTGACGTAGAAACGATACGTCAGGTGACGTAGCGCCGCCGCGGCATGAAGGGAAATTCAATTATTGCAATCAGTTACCACTTTCCACGAGATCGCGCGGGTACCCGCCCTGCGGAGTATCCGGAGGAGCGGTGCAGCGGAGGCGTACGTCGGCCTCCGCTGCTTTTCCTCTCCGCATCTCCGCAGGTCAGGTACCGATCGCTTGAAATAAATATTTAGTCTCAGCTAAATTACCGACGATGAGTGAAACGAACGCCCCGCCGACTGCTCCGATCGACCCCGACGCCGGGTGGCGACGGGCGCGACTCGCGCCGTCCCTGGCGGAGGTGCATCGCTCGGTCGAGATCACCGGCACCTCCTGGTTCCGGAAGCTCCTCGCTTTTGCCGGGCCCGGCTATCTCGTGGCCGTTGGCTACATGGACCCGGGCAACTGGGCCACCGATCTCGCGGGTGGGTCACGGTTCGGGTACACGCTCCTGACCGTCATCCTGATGTCCAACCTGATGGCGGTGCTCCTGCAGGGGCTCGCCTCCAAGCTGGGCATCGTCACCGGGCGTGATCTCGCGCAGGCGTGTCGTGATCATTACTCGCCGCGCGTGGCGTTCATCCTCTGGCTGCTGTGCGAGGTGGCCATTGCCGCCTGCGACCTCGCCGAGGTGATCGGCTCGGCCATCGCCCTCAACCTGCTGTTCAAGATTCCGCTCCCCTGGGGCATCGGGCTCACCGCGCTCGACGTGCTGGTGGTGCTCTATCTCCAGAACAAGGGCTTCCGGCTGCTCGAGGCGCTCGTCATTGCGCTCGTGGCCGTGGTGGGCGGCTGCTTCCTCTTCGAGCTGGTGATCTCGCGCCCCGACATGGGTGAGGTCGCGCGCGGGTTCCTACCGAGCATCGAGATCGTGCGCGATCCGGAGAAGCTCTACATCGCGATCGGCATCCTCGGCGCGACGGTGATGCCGCACAACCTGTATCTGCACTCGTCCATCGTGCAGACCCGCAAGTACGCCGAGAACGCCGAAGGGAAGCGGGAGGCGGTGCGGTTTGCCTTCGTCGATTCCACCATCGCGCTCACCTTCGCACTCTTCATCAACGCGGCGATTCTCATTGTCGCGGCGGCGACGTTTCACCGCACCGGCAATACCCAGGTCGCCGAGATTCAGGACGCGCACCAGCTGCTCACCCCCCTGCTGGGTGTGACGGGTGCGAGCGCGGTCTTCGCGCTGGCCCTGTTGGCGTCGGGACAGAATTCCACGCTCACCGGTACGCTGGCGGGCCAGATCGTGATGGAAGGGTTCCTCGATCTGCGCATCCGGCCCTGGCTGCGGCGCCTCATCACGCGCGCGATTGCCATCGTGCCGGCGGCGGTCGTGGCGATATTTTACGGGGAGAGCGGCACGGCCCAGCTGCTGGTGTTCAGCCAGGTGGTGCTGTCGTTGCAGCTCTCCTTCGCGGTGTTTCCGCTGGTCCGCTTCACGTCCGATCCGGCCAAGATGGGCGAGTTCGTCAATTCGACGCTGCTGCGCGTGGCGGCCTATACGGTCGCCATCGTGATTGCCGCGCTGAACGCCTGGTTGCTGGTGCAGACGGTCCGCGGCTGGCTGGCATGACCGTGCTGCTGCTCCTTCCCGCCCCGCGCCTCGTCTGACGCATGTACCGACGCATCCTCGTTCCGCTCGAGCATTCGCCGTACGATCGCGTGATCCTCGAGCATGTGCGTCAGCTCGCGAAGCTCTGCGAGTCGTCGCTGCTGCTCATTCACGTCGCCGACGGGTGGGCCGCCCGCAATCAGCAGTCGCTCAAGCTGCGCGAAAGCGAAGAGATGCGGCAGGACCGCGAGTATCTGGAGCAGTGCTGCGCGTCGCTCCGCGACGAAGGCTTCGACTCGCAGTGCGTGCTGGCCGGCGGTGATCCGGCCGCCGAGATTGCTGCCGCCGCCGATCGCGAGTCGTGCGACCTGATCGCCATGGCCGTGCATGGCCACAAGGGGATCCAGGACCTGCTCTACGGGACCACTGCCAACGCCGTGCGCCACAAGACGACCGTGCCGGTGCTGATGGTCCGCTCGCCCAAGCGTCCGGCGTAAGCACGCCGCGCATTACTTTTTGCCGCATGTCCGCGCCCCAGCCCGCTCCGCCGGTCCTGACCGAGCCTGTTGAGGATTACCTCAAGGCGATCTACGAGCTCGAGCGGCGCCATGGCGCGGCGGCCACCACCGATGTCGCGCAGGCGCTCGCCGTCGCCCCCGCCAGCGTGACGGGCATGATCCGGCGTCTGGCTCAGCAGGGGTACTGCGATCACGTCCCCTACAAGGGCGTGCAGCTCACGCCGCTCGGCCGCCGGGCCGCGCTGCGCACCATTCGCCGACACCGGATCCTCGAGACCTATCTCACGCGCGTGCTGGGCTATCCGTGGGATCAGGTGCACGCCGAGGCCGAACGGCTGGAGCATGCGGCCAGTGACGCGCTCATTGCCTGCATGGCCGCGGCGCTCGGCGATCCCACCGAGGATCCGCACGGCGCGCCGATCCCCACCGTGGACGGCGAGGTGGATGAGCGCTCGCACCGCACCCTCGCCGAGCTGGCGGTGGGCGAAACCGCGCGCATGGTGCGCGTCGTGAGCGACAAGGATTCGTCGTTCCTGCGGTACCTCGCCGAGATCGCCCTGCAGCCCGGCGCCGAGGTGACGCTCGTCGCCCGCGCCCCCTTCGACGGGCCCATCACGCTCCGCATCGGCACCACCGAACCGGTCGTTGGACCTAATCTTGCCGCTCAGGTATTGGTGGACACGATGCCTGATGCCCTGAAGTCGACGGACTGACCCATGCGGTGGGAACGAATGCCTCTGGCACTCGCGCGGCGAGTGTCAGTCGCGCTGGCGTGCGCGTTGGCCGGCGCGCCCCTGATCGCCGGAACCGCAGGCGCCCAAGCGCGCGGGATTGCGATCGATACGCGACTCGCCGAAGACCTTGGTCTGAGCGTCGGCGCCCGTGTGCGGCTCTCCGCAGTCCCCGGCGCCCCGACGGACAGCGCGGTCGTGCGCGCCATCTTCGAGCGCAAGGCCGATCCGGCCGAAGTGGCCCGGCGCGAGTACCGCATCCGCACGCATCTCAGCCAGCTGCAGCAGCTCCTGGGGGCCGATGATCGGGTGGATCGGTTTGCCGTGGGGGTGCGCGACGGCGTCTCAATCGACAGCGCGGTGGCTCGCATCAATCACGTGGCCTTTGGCTTTCGCGCTCACCCCAGCAAAGCGGTGGCGGTGAAAAGTTCGCGCACCTTTCAGGTCGTCGAGCGCTTCCACACCGCCATTGGCATCATCACGGTCGTGGCCAGCGCGGTGTTTCTGCTCTGCCTCCTGCTCCTGAGTGTGGAGGAGCGCAAGCGCGATGTCGCGGCCCTCCGCCTGCTGGGGATCTCGCAAGGCACCGTGGTGCGCGCGATCGTGATCGAGGCGGCGCTCGTCTCGCTGATCGGTAGTGCGCTGGGGGCCGTCGTGGGCTGGATCGCGTCGCTCATCGTGAACGCGCACTTCCAGCAGGTCTATCGCACGCCGCTCCTCTTTGCGCTGCTCACGCCACAGATCTTCGCCTTTGCCACGCTGCTGTCGCTCACGCTGGGCATCGGTGCCGGTGCGGTGGCCGCGTGGCGCCTCGTGCGCACGCCGCCGCTCACGCTTATGGGGCGCTAGCCGATGTCCATGCGCACCACGCTCGCGTGGGCCACGCTGCGTCGTCATCCGGCGCGGACCACGCTGGCCATCCTCGGCATCGCGGTGGCGGCCGCGCTGCTGCTCGACATGGTGATGCTCGCGACCGGCATGCGCACGAGCTTTCGGGCGTTGATGCTCACGCGCGGCTATCAGTTGCGCATCGCGCCCAAGGGGACGCTCCCCTTTGACAGCGAAGCCACCATCGATGGAGCTGACGCGATCGTGGCGGCCCTGCGCGCCAATCCCGACATCAAGGCGGTGAGCCCCTCGCTGGGAACCACGCTGGCGATGCCGGATCAGCTGGTGCCGAGCGTCTTCACGCTGGGGCTCGCGTCGGATGTGCAGGGGGACTACGTGTTGGAACAGGGGCGCGATATCCCCGTCACTGCGGCCGACACGGGGGTCTTGCCGGCGGTGGTGAGCCGCATGTTCCTGATGCGCACGCACCGCCGGCTTGGCGATACGCTCACGGTCTCGGCCGGCGCCGATGCGCAGCTGCGCAGCATGGCGCGCTCGCGCACGGTGGTGCTCGTGGGCGAGGGGCGCTTCTACTACGTACCCAATGAAACGCCGGTGATGGCGCTCCCACTGGCCAGCGTTCGCCGGCTCTCGGGGCCCACGTTTCACGATCGCATGTCGCTCGCCATGGCCGAAGTGCGCCGCGGCGACTCGGCGAGCGTCGAAGCCGCGCGCGCCTGGATCGGGCGCACGCAGCCGCGGGTGAATGCCATTTCCACGGAGACCGCCATTCGTCAGGTGGAGGAGCGGCTCTCCTACTTCCGTCAGCTCGCGTTCGTGCTCGGCGCGATCAGCCTCGGGATCGGCTTTCTGCTCGTGGCCACGCTCATCACGCTCAGCGTCAACGAGCGCCGCGGCGAGATCGCGGTGCTGCGTGCCATTGGCACCTCGAGCGGTGGCGTGTTGCGGCAGGTCTTTCTCGAAGGCTTCATGCTGAGCGGCGCCGGGATTGTGGGTGGGCTCGGGCTCGGTCTCGTGACCGCACGCTGGCTCAACGGCATCCTGAGTGACTTTCCGGGGCTGCCGGCGAGCTTCGACTTCTTTGTCTGGACGCCCGATGCCGCGTGGCGTGCGCTCGCGATGCTCCTGGTGAGCGGCTCGCTCGCCGGTCTGCTCCCCGCATGGCGGGCGGCGTCGATTCCCATTGCCCGCGCGCTGCGGGAGGAAGCCATTGGCTGAGACTGTGCGTACTCCGGGTTCTGCCGAGCCGGTGATTCGTTGCCTCGACGTGGAGCGCAGTTACCGGATGGGCGACGCGACGGTGCATGCCGTTCGCGGTATTTCGCTCGATATCCACCGGGGGGAGTTCGCGGCCATCACCGGCCCCTCGGGCTGCGGCAAGAGCACGCTGCTGCACCTGCTCGGAGCGGTGGACACGCCGTCGGCGGGGCAGGTGTGGGTGAATGGCCGCAACACGGCCCTGCTCAACGATGCCGACGCCACCGCCTTTCGCCTGCGCCACATCGGCTTTGTCTTTCAGCGGTTCTACCTCATGCCTACGCTGTCGGCGCTCGAGAACGTGGAGCTGCCGATGGCCGAGGCCGGCGTTGCCAAGACCACGCGCCGCGCACGGGCCGCCGAGTTGCTCGGGTATGTTGGCCTCGGCGACCGTCGCACGCACCGCCCCACGCAACTCTCGGGCGGCGAACAGCAGCGCGTGGCCATCGCCCGCGCGCTGGCGAATGAACCGGCGCTGCTGCTGGCCGATGAACCCACGGGCGAGCTCGATGCGGCCACGGGCGAGCGCTTGCTCGAGCTGTTCGGGCAGCTGCATCGCGATGGCACGACGTTGGTGTTCGTGACGCACGATGGTGTGGTGGCGCAGGCGGCGCAGCGCGTCATTCGCCTGCGCGATGGCCGCGTGCACGACGATACGGGCCGCGAGGCGGCCGCGCCGGCATGACGGGACCTGGCGCCGTCGAACGCCCGGGGGCGATGCGCCTGGCGATGTCGTGGCTGCTGGCGTGGCGCACGGTGGCCTCGCGGCCGTGGCGTGCGTTCCTGCTGTGCAGCGGCTTTGGCGTGGGCGTCGGGGTGATGATCGTGCTGCTCGCGGTGGGCGAGGCGATGGTGCGACAGGCCAGTCAGGAGCGCCTCGTGGGCGGCGGGGCCATCACGGTGCTCCCCGAGGGGATCGACGTGGAAGTGCTCACCACCGGTGGTCTCGGGGGGCTTTTCTTCTCGGTGCCCAACGCGCGCTTTGTGCATCGGCAGGTGCTGACCTCGCCGCGCCTTGCAGATGCCGTGTCGGTGGCCGCACCGCAGCTCGAGGGCAAGCTGCTCTATCTCACCACCGCCGATGGCGTGGAGCATGCCGTGCGTGCCACCGGTGAGTTGCCGAGCGCGACCGCGGCGCTCGGCGCCATGCCCCGCATCGTGCAGGGCGCGTGGGGCGATGACGATGCGGATCGCCGATGGAGCGCGCCTACACTGGCGGAGTTGCGGCACGATATCGATCACTTCCATCTGCCGGCGCCGGACATGCCGAACCCGGCGACGTGGGGCGAGTGGCACTACTTTAATGTGCTCTCGCCCGACGCGACGCGGTGGGCGTTCATCACGTTCCTCGTGGGCGGCGATGTGCGCGACACGCTCTGGGGCGGGCAGATGCTGGTCACCTTGCACGAGCGCGGCAAACCGCCGCGCCGCTTCGTGCAGCGCGTGCCGCGCCAGCAGGTGCGCTTCAGCACCACCGACGCCAATCTGCGCATCGGCAACAGCACGGTGACCGTGCAGCCCGATGGGCGGTATGCGTTGCACGCGGAAGCGCGCGAGGAGGGCCGGGGCACGCCGTTGACGCTGGACCTGACGGTGGCCCCCACACCGCGCGTGGAGTTTCCCGGCGCCCAGCTGGTGAGTGGCGATTTCACGAGTGGCTACGCCGTCCCCGCGCTGCGCGCCGAGGCGTCAGGGGCGATCTGCGTGGCCGGCGCGTGTACCGCCTACAGCGCCGCGCAGAGCTATCACGATCACAACTGGGGTGGGTGGCGTGGGGTGACCTGGGAATGGGGCGCCACGCGAGCGGGTGAGTATACGCTGCTCTATGGCCGCGTCGCACCGGAAGACAGTGGTGGCACGTCGCCGCTGTTCGTGTACGTCACGGATGCGCAGGGGTTCCTGGCGCTCTTCCGCCCCAAGTCCATTCGCTATGACGACGCGCGCGTGGTCATGACGCGCGAGGGACCGCTCAAGGTCCCGGCCACGGCCGAACTGGTGGACGTGCGCGGCGCCGACACGCTGCGCGTCACGCTCACGATCGACGATGCCGTGGCAACGGACACCCGGCTGGGGCTGATCGAGCGCGGGGAGGGCGCGTACGCCCGCAATCTCACGCGCCCGTGGTTTGTGCAGATGGCCGGCGACGCGGCGTTGAGCGGACGCATCCGCGGCCGCGCCCTGTCGGGACGCGGCCGCGGGTTCTTCGAGACGTACCGCTAGCGCCGCCTGCGCGGCTCAGATCGCGGTGATGCGCTTGCGCAGGGACGGCGCGAGCGCCGGGTGCTTGGCCAGCATGGTCAGCCGCTCCATGTTGTCACGGGCGTGCGCATGCCGGTGAGCCCGGCTGTTGAGGTAGAGCGCGTCGAGCAGGGCACGCGCTTCGGTATCGGTGTCGTGCTTGGCAGAGGCATCGTTGGCGAGCGCCTCGAGTACCGCGGCGCTCTCCCGATACTTCCCCTGCTCGTTCAGCACGAAGGCGAGGCCATACGCCGCTTCAGTGGGGAGGCGGCCCGAATCGCGCTCGAGCGCGACCGCCACGACGTACTCCCGACGGGCCGTCTCAAGGTCACCGGCCGCTTCGGCCGCCATGGCCCGGGCGAGGTAGTCCGGTTCCATGGAGAGGGAGGCCGCCGCGCGGGCAACGGCGTGAATCGGCAACAGAGCCGCCGGATCGGCGGCGGGCGTGGCGATGGTCGTGTGCAACGCCATCAGCAAAGTCGTGATCAGCATGATCGCACTCCGGTTGATGGTCGTGGATTAGCGGATACGGGCGGTGATGTACGCGCGCGTCTCCGTCGAGAGGCGTTCGCCCTTCAGCAGCTCGCGCAGGCGCTCCGCATCGACACGGGCGCGCGCGGTTTGGTGCGTATTCAGATTGAGCCACACGGCATCGGTCAGTGCGCGCGCTTCGGTGTCCGCATCGCCCTTGGCCGATGCTTCATCCGCCAGCTGATCGAGCACCTTGGCGGCGCCCTTCTCGTCGAACTGCGAGAAAAGCACCTGCGCGAGACCGAACGCGGCCTCCGCCGGCAGCTTGCCTTCGTCACGATCGAGCGCCGACGCGATCACATACTCCCGTCGCGCCTCCTGCAGTTCGCCCTGGACGAGGGCACGGCGCGCCTTGGCGATGTGTTCCGCCGAGCGGGTCGGTTCCGCCACGACGGGAGTGGAAGCCGTGGCGCGCGCGGCGGGCATGGCGGCGGCGGTATTCACGGCGGTAAGGGCAGCGATCACGAGCGTCAGCATATATCGATCTCCGCGAGCAAGGTGGGATACACGGAGCCATGCGGTTGCGGCTCCGTGCTTTCGATACGGCGCGGCCGCACGAGGGATTCGGCGGCGGGTCCAGTGGCGGGCCGGTGTGACGAATGGCGTCGGTGTTGCGCTGGTGTGAATGCGACACAGGCCGCAGGCACTGCATCGGGTGCCGGCGGACCGCTCATTGACCGCTTGCGTGTGTCCGAGTGCCACATCGAGCTTTCGGACATGCCCGCTTCACTCCACTTCGGCACACAAGGGTGGAATTACCCGGCCTGGGTCGGGCCCTTCTATCCGGAGGGCACTCGCCCGGCGGATTTTCTGCGCCTGTTCGCCCGCGCCTTTCGCGTGGTGGAGATCGACTCGACGTTCTACGCCATTCCGCCGGTGAGCACCGTGCGCGGCTGGGCCTCGCGCGTTCCCGACGGATTCGTCTTCACGGCCAAGCTGCCGCAGGAGATCACCCACGAGCGCCGCTTCGTGGACGCGCTCGACGTGTTGCAGGCCTTCACCGATCGCATGCGCGAGCTCGGCCCCAAGCTTGGCCCGATCCTCATTCAGTGCGGCCCCGACTTCGCGCCCCATGAGGGCGGGCCCTTCGCCGAGTTCCTGGCCCAGTTGCCGCGTGATCTCCGCTTTGCGGTGGAGTTCCGGCAGTCGGCGTGGATCCGGAAGCGCACGCTGACGCTGCTGCAGCAGCACAATGTCGCGTTGGCGCTGAGCGATGGGCGCTGGATTCCCCGCGAGTGGCTGCTCAAGCTGTGTGGGATGCCCACGGCTGACTTCGCCTATCTCCGCTGGATGGGCCCCGACCGCGCGATCACGGACTACTCCCACCTGCAGTTCGATCGGAGCGCCGAGCTCGATGCCTGGGCGCAGATGATCCCGGTGCTGCAGGGGCAGGTGCGGGAGATCTACGGGTTCGTAAACAACCACTTCGCCGGCCACGCGCCCGCGAGCGTCCGCATGCTGCAGCAGCGCCTCGGCCTACCGACGGTGGATCCGGCGTCGATTGGGGATCAGGCGACACTCTTCTGAGGGGGTCGCTATTTTCTGTAACATGACCGTGCCTCCCGTCTCCGCCCAGGCCGCCGCCCGATTGGTGCGCGGCGATTCCGTTGCGCCGCACGACATCCTCGGCGCCCACGCCGCGCAGGTGGATGGCGTCTCCGGTGTCGTGATCCGCGCGTGGCTCCCGCGCGCCCGCGCGGTGGCGGTGAAGCTCGGCGAGCACGTGACCCCCATGGAGCGGGACGCCTACGGCATCCATGCGGCGTTCCTGAGTGATCGGCAGGTCCCCCTGCGCTATCGCTTCGTGGTCACGTGGGACACCGGTGAGGTCGAGGAGTGCGACGATCCCTATCGCTTCCTGCCCACCCTCGGCGAGATGGATCTCCATCTCTTCAACGAAGGGCGGCATCTGCGTCTGTGGGAGAAGCTGGGCGCGCATCCGTGCACGCTCGATGGCGTGGAGGGCACGGCCTTCGCGGTGTGGGCGCCGAATGCGTCGCGCGTGTCGCTCATCGGGCCGTTCAATCAGTGGGATGGACGGGCGCACACCATGCGCCTGCTCGGCGCCAGCGGCGTCTTCGAGCTGTTCGTCCCCGGTATTCATGACGGCGCGCTCTACAAGTACGAGATCCGCACGGCGAGTGGCGCGATTCGCATCAAGACGGACCCATACGCCTTCAAGTTGGAGCAGGGCCCGGGCTACGCGTCGATCGTGCAGGCCCCGCGCACGTACGACTGGAATGATGGCGGGTGGCTGACGCAGCGCGCCGAAGCCGATCCGCAGCGTGAGCCGATGCTGGTGTACGAGGTCCATCTGGGCTCGTGGATGCGCGGCGAGAACAACCGCACGCTCACCTATCGCGAGATCGCGCCGAGGTTGGCAGACCACGTGCGCCGCCTTGGCTTTACGCATGTGGAGCTGCTGCCGGTGCAGGAACACCCCTTCGGCGGCTCGTGGGGCTATCAGGTCGGCGGCTACTACGCCCCTACCTCGCGCTTCGGCACCCCCGATGATTTCCGCTTCCTCGTGGACACGCTGCATCAGCAGGGGATCGGCGTGCTCCTCGACTGGGTGCCGGCCCACTTTCCCAAGGATGATTGGGCGCTGCGCCGCTTTGACGGCACGGCCGTGTACGAGCACGAGGATCCACGGCTCGGCGATCATCCCGAGTGGGGGACGCACATCTTCAACTACGCACGGCACGAGGTGCGCAACTTCCTCGTGGCGAATGCGCTGTACTGGATTGAGGAGTTCCACATCGATGGACTCCGCGTGGATGCCGTGGCCTCGATGCTGTATCTCGACTACGGACGCGAGGCCGGCCAGTGGCTCCGCAATCAGTACGGCGGGCGGGAGAACCTCGAGGCGGTGAGCTTCCTCAAGCAGCTCAACCACGCCGTGCACTCGCTGTATCCGGGTGTGGTGACGATCGCCGAGGAAAGCACGGCGTGGCCCAAGGTCACGCACCCGATCAGTGAAGGCGGACTGGGGTTCACCTTCAAGTGGAACATGGGGTGGATGCATGACACCCTCGACTACTTCAAGATCGACCCCTTCTTCCGGAAGGGAGCGCACGACAAGCTGACGTTCGCGATCTGGTACGAGTGGAGCGAGAAGTTCGTCAATCCGCTCTCGCACGACGAAGTGGTGCATCTCAAGAAGTCGCTGCTGGGGCGCATGCCCGGCGATGCGTGGCAGCAGCTCGCGAACCTGCGCGCGCTGATCGGCTATTCGGTCACGCGTCCGGGGAAGAGCCTCTTCTTCATGGGGACGGAGCTCGGCAGCTATCACGAGTGGAATCACGACGTGAGTCTCGAGTGGCACCTGCTCGAAGATCCGTCGCGCCGTGGTCTGCTGGAGTACATGGCGGCGCTTGGCGCGATGTATCGCGAGCGCTCAGCCTTTTGGCGTCTGGATCATGATCCCGCCGGCTATCGCTGGATCGATGTGGCCGACCGCGAGAAGAGCGTGTATTCGTATGCGCGCCTAGATGGCGAGGCGCACGCGGTGGTGGCGCTCAACCTCACCCCGGTGCCGCGCCCGGGCTATCGGCTCGGCGTGCCGAGTGCGGGGCGCTACACGCTGGTGCTCAACTCCGATGCACCGGAGTTCGCGGGGAGTGGGTATCCGGTGGAGGTCGAGGCTGAGACGGAGGCGGTGCCGTATCACGGCTTCGCGCAGAGCATCGTGGTGGCGCTACCGCCGTTGGCGATGCTGGTGTTCGACGGACCGCGCCTGACACCGCCGGTTGTCGTGCCGACTGCTGAGACGGCCGTGGCAACGAAAACCGCCACTGCCGGGCGAAAGGGCACGAAGGGCCGGGAGGGCACGAAGCCGGCCAAGGCGACGAAGGCGGTGAAGCCAGCGAAGGAACCGAAACCGGTGAAGGAGGCGAAGCCGATCAAGGAGCCGAAGCCGACCAAGGCACCGAAGCCGGCCAAGGAGCCGAAAGCGGCGAAGGAACCGAAAGCGGCGAAGGACCCGAAGCCGGCGACGTCGCCCTCGACGCCCACGACCAAGCCCACCACGCGCACGCCCAAGACATGACGCGCGCGCGGATGATCGTCTTTGGCGTGCTCACCGTGGTCGCGTCGGCGGTGTGTGTCCGGTTGGGGATCTGGCAGCTGTCGCGCTTGCAGGAACGCCGGGCGAAGAACGCGGTGATGATCGCGCGCGGCGCGATGCCCGCGGTGAGTGTGAGTGCGCTCCGCGCGGAAGACACCACGGCCACGCATTGGCGGCGGGCCACCCTGCGCGGTGTGGCCGACTATGCGCACGAAGCGGTGTATGCCACGCGGTCGCAGGCGGGCTCGCCCGGGGTGTATCTGCTCACACCAGTGCGCCCACTCGATGCCGACTGGGGCGACACCGCGGTGCTGCTGCTGCGCGGCTATGTGTATGCGGCCGACGGGCGCACGATCGATCACGCCAAGGCCCGCGAAGGGGACACGCTCGCGCTCGAGGGGCTCATTACCTCCTTCACGGTGACCAAGCCGGGAACCGTCCGCCTGCCGTCGCTGGCGACGGCCGTGCGGACCCTCGACCGGGACACCCTGTCGGCGATCACCGGCGCCCCGCTGGCCCCCTTCGTCCTGCTGGCCCTGGGGGACACGACCGTCCGCGATGTGACGCGTCCGGCCCGGGTGCCGCCGCCCGCCATCACCGACGGGCCGCATCTCTCCTATGCGCTCCAGTGGTTCGGCTTCGCGACGGTCTTCCTGGTCGGCTACGGCTTCTTCGCCACCGGCGCGGGGCGCCGCCCTCGGCGATCAGAAAACGTCGGGTGACTGTTGCGCGGCCGCAGCAGTTGCGGGCATGCGACTACGGTTGAGCTCGCCATGCTGGCGTTACTCTAGAGGGATACAGGCGAACTCAGCTGTGGCACGACGGTTGCCCTAGCTCCGGGCATGACCTCCGCCGCCCGTCTCCTCGGATCCCTCACGCACTCCGCCCGTCACCCCGCCCGGGTGCTGGGCCATGCGCTCGCCGCCATCGGCCTGTCGCTCGTGACCCCGCTCAAGACGTGGTCGCAGGAGCCGGATGCCCCGGCGCATCGCGACGCCCCGTCACTCCCGGCGCTCGAGGGGGTGATCGGCACCATCACGCCGAGCTTCTCCACGGCGCCCCGCAGCATGTTCGTGCGCCGCGGCCCGCGCGGGGCCCGCACCTATGACAGCCGATCGTCGGTGTGGCTCTCGACGAACGTGCACGATCTGCTCCCTGCGCGCGCGGCGCAGGCCTGGCCGTCGCCCGTGCGGTTGTCGGTGGGCCGTCGCATCACCGATGGGCCGTTGGGCTCGGAGTACGCCATCGGTCTCGATCTCGATGCCGCGCGCCTGCCGGGGAACAACCGCGCCTGGGTGGCCGTGAAGCAGCTCCTGCACACGGTTCGCCTCCCCGGGCCGGCGCTCGTGATGTCGCCCACCGGCAAGCGGTTCGTCGGGCTCTACTGGTAAGCGATCGCCATCGGCGACCGCTATCGGCGGCCGCTCAGTCGCCGATCTGGTAGTACTCCTTGTACCAGTTCACGAAGCGCGCGACCCCCGTCTCGATCGGCGTGGCCGGCTGAAAGCCGACGTCCTCGACGAGGGCATCCACATTCGCATACGTCGCCGGCACATCACCCGCCTGCAGCGGCAGCATGTTCTTCGTGGCCGTGCGGCCAAGGCACTGTTCGAGCGTGCTGATGAGGTGCATCAGCTCCACCGGATTGTTGTTGCCGATGTTGTAGATGCGGTACGGCGCCTTGCTCGTGGCCGGATCGGGCGCGTTGGAATCCCACGCGGGATTCGGCGGCGCGGTGTGATCGCTCGTGCGGATCACCCCTTCGACGATGTCGTCGATGTACGTGAAGTCGCGGCGCATCTGGCCGTGATTGAACACGTCGATCGGCTTCCCTTCGAGAATCGCCTTCGTGAAGAGGAAGAGCGCCATGTCCGGGCGCCCCCACGGGCCGTACACCGTGAAGAAGCGCAGGCCGGTGGTCGGCAGCTGATACAGATGGCTGTACGTGTGCGCCATCAGCTCATTGGCCTTCTTCGTGGCCGCGTACAGCGACAGCGGATGATCGACGTTCTGGTGCACCGAGAAGGGCATCGCCGTGTTCGCACCATACACGCTCGAGCTCGACGCATAGGTGAGATGCTGCACGCCATGGTGCCGGCATCCCTCGAGGATGTTCATGAACCCCACGAGGTTGCTGTCCACGTACGCGTGCGGATTGGTGAGCGAGTAGCGCACCCCCGCCTGCGCCGCGAGGTGAATCACCTTGTCGAAGCGCTCGGTCTTGAAGAGCGCGTCCATCCCCGCGCGGTCGCCCAACTCCAGGCGCACGAAGCGGAACCCGGGCTGCGACGTGAGGCGCGCCAGACGGGCCTCCTTGAGCGTCGGGTCGTAATAGTCATTCACATTGTCGAGGCCAACGACCTCATCGCCGCGCGCCAGCAGGCGCTGACTCGTGTGCGAACCGATGAAGCCGGCAGCGCCGGTGACCAGAATCTTGGCCATGGAAAGAGCAGACAAGGGTGAGACACCACCGGCGACATCCACACGATGGCGCCCGACAAGGACGAGCCAGCCGCCGCCAAGGTCAGCGACCCGGCGGCGGCGTTGGGGTTAGCGACGCTGCAGCAAGATGACCGCGGTCATGATGGCGAGGCCGCCCAGGACGGTACCGAGGCCGACCGGCTGCCCCAACAGCACCACGCCCAGCATGGTCGTCCAGAAGGGCTCGACCGTGCTGGTGATCGCGGTGCGGACCGGCCCCAGCACCCGCAGGCCGGCCAGAAAACCGAGGAAGGACCCGGCCGACAGCACCCCCTGCAGCAGGCTCGCGCCCAGGGCCGTGGCATCGGGAGGGGAAAAGAGCGTGCCGGTCGCCGCGGCCCACGTCGCAAAGAGGAGCGCGCCGCCCACGGCGATGGCGCGCGACACATCGAGCGCTTCGCGCTGCGCCTGCAGCGTGGAGAGCACCGGGATGTACAGCGCATACACCAGCGCCGCCGCCAGAATGACGCCGACCCCAACCGGCGAGAGCGACGCGGCAGCCGGGGCGCCCACCATCGCGGCGATCCCGGTGAGGGCGATCCCCAGCGCGAGGAGCCGACGGCGTTCGAGGGGTTCGATTCCGCGCACGGCGGTGATCACCGCCACCCACGCCGGAAAGGTGTAGAAGAGAAAGCTGGCCGTGGCTGCCGGGAGCCACCGCAGCGCCAGCAGCGCGAGGGTCGCCACCGCCGCCTGCCCACCGCCGGCGATCAGCAGGATACGGGGCGTGAACCACGGCGCGACGCCCGGTGCGCGCGGCGGCTGCCGGACCACGAGCCCGGTCCCGACGAGGATCACCGCGGTGGTGACGTAGCGCCACGTCTGGATCGTTTCGAGGGCCATGCCATGGCCCGTCGCCACCACGGTGAGTGGCGAGATCGAACCGAAGCAACAGGCGCTGACCACCACCGCCAACGTGCCACGCAACAGCGCCGACGGCGCGGTGGTGGTATACGCCGGCGTGCTCAGTTGAGCACCGTCCCGTGCAGCACGAGATACGCGACGCTGAAGTAGATGCTGATGCCGGTGACGTCCACCAGCGTGGCCACGAAGGGCGCCGACGCGCTCGCCGGGTCGAAGCCGAGGCGCTTGAGTACGAAGGGCAGCATCGAGCCGGTGAGCGACCCGAAGGTCACCACGCCCACCAGCGACAGCCCGATCGCGATGGCTACGAGCACATAGTGCGGGCCGTAATCGTAGAGCCCGAGCGTGTGCCACGTGAGAATGCGCGTGATGGCCAGCACGCCGAGGATGCTCCCGAGAATGATACCGGCCGGCAGCTCGCGCAGAATGATGCGCCACCAGTCGCGCAGGCGCACTTCACCCAGCGCCATGGCGCGGATGATGAGCGACGTGGCCTGCGACCCGGAGTTACCGCCCGAGCTCATGATGAGCGGAATGAACTGCGCCAGCATTGTGGCCTTGTCGATCTCGGTCTGGTAGTACGTCATCGCCGACGCCGTCAGCATCTCGCTGATCGCCAGAATGGACAGCCAGCCGCCGCGCTTGCGCACGTTCTGCCACAGGCTGATGTCCATGTAGGGCTCTTCGAGCGCCTCCATACCACCGAACTTCTGGGCGTCTTCGGTCTGCTCTTCCTGGATGACGTCGATGACGTCGTCGACCGTGACCACGCCCAGCAGTCGCTTGTTTATATCCACGACCGGGAGCGCCACGAGGTCGTAGTTCGACGTCACCTGCGACACCTCTTCCTGCGGGGTGTCGGGGCTGACGCTGACCACCTCGGTCCACGCGTGCTCGCTGATGCGCGACCCTTCCGGCGCCGCCAGCAGTTCGCGCAGCGACAGCACGCCGCGGAGGCGGCCGGTCGCATCGGTCGTATAGATCGTGTACATCGCCTCGCGGCGGCCCGCCTTGGCCATCGCGCGCACGCTGCGCAGCGACTCCTCCACGGTGAGCGACTCGAGCACCGACACGAACTCGGTGGTCATGAGACCACCGGCGGTGTACGGGTCGTACTCGAGCAGCCGCTCGGTCTCGGCCTTGTCCTCCGGCTCGAGCTGCTCGAGGATGTCCTCGGCCACGTCCTCGTCGAGATCGTCGAGCGCGTCGGCACGCTCGTCGGGGTCCATCTCGGCGACGATTTCGGCGGCTTCCTCGGCCGGCAGCTCCTCGAGGACCATCGTACGCAGGTCTTCGTCGAGGTACTCCATGACCTCGGCGGCGCGCTCCTTGGGGAGGGCCGCGAGGAACGCGCGCACCTGTGCCTCCGGCAGGGCCTCGGCCACGTCGGCGAGGTCGGCCGGGTGCATCTCTTCCGTCTGCGGACCGATGCTCTCCGGATGCTCCTCGAGCAGCTCGAGAAGGTCCGGCACGATCAGCGCCGCAAGCGGCCGGTCTTCTTTGGCGCGAGGCGTCATCGGCGAAGGGGCTGCGGGCTGGCGGCAAGTTAGTACGGGGGCCTGCCCGCACAAACCCTTCACACGCGGTCGCGTTCCCGAGGGCGCACGCCTCGCGGCGCGCGGGTCAGAGCAGGGGGAGACCGCCCCGTTCGATGCGCATGGACCGGAGCGCCACACCGGCCAGGCCGAGTGCCTCCCGGAGGGCCGCCTCGGACACGGGGGCGCTCGTCTCCAGCACGGCGCCCTGCATGGAGACGTCGGCCTGCTCTATGCCGGGCACCGCCGCGAGCGCCGTCCTGACGGCCCGGACGGCGTGCACGGCAATCAGTCCCTCGATCTCCACGTGGATGCGTTGGCGTGGCATCTTTCAATCTATGACTCGCGTCGCCTTTCTCGGATTGGGTGCCATTGGCACCCCGATGGCCCGGCACCTTGCTGCGGCCGATCTCGATCTCGTCGTCTGGAACCGCACCGGCGCCAAGGCCGAGGCCTTCGCGGCCGCGACCGGCGCCCGCGTGGCCCCAACCCCCGCGGAGGCCGGGCGCGATCGTGACGTGGTCGTGACCTGCCTGCCCGTCTCGCGGGATGTCGAAGCCCTGCTCGATGGCCCCGACGGGCTGCTGGCCACGATGCCGGCCGGCAGCGTGCTGGTGGACTGCACCTCGGGCGACAGCGCGACGTCGCGCCGCATGGCCGCGCGGCTGGCCGAGCGCGGCATCGGCTTTCTCGACGCGCCGGTGAGCGGTGGGGTGAGCGGCGCCGAAGCGGGCGCGCTCACGGTCATGATTGGCGGCGATGAGGCAACGCTCGAACGCGTCCGCCCGGTGCTCGAGCGCTTCGGCAAGCGCATCGTGCACTGCGGCGCCGTGGGCGCCGGTGATGCCCTCAAGGCGGTCAACAATGCGCTCCTGGCGATGCACATCTGGGGGACCGCCGAAGGGCTCGTGGCCCTCGAAAAGGCCGGCGTGAAGAGCGAGATCGCGCTCGACGTGATCAACACCTCGAGCGGCCGCTCGAACGCCAGCATGAATCTGTTCCCGGAGCGCGTACTGACGCGGGCCTTCCCGCGCACCTTCCGGTTGGCGCTGCTCGACAAGGACGTGGGCATCGCCGCCGATCTGGCGCGCGAACAGAAAGTGCCGAGCCCGCTGCTCCAGCTCACGGCGGAACTCTTCCGCCTGGCGCATGGCGAGCTTGGCGAGGAGGCGGACCACGTGGAAGCGGTGCAGGTGGTCGAGCGGCAGGGCGGGGCGAAGGTCGGCGGCCGGAGCGCATCATGAGCACGCTCGTCGCGGCTGAGGAGTCGGTGCTGCCGCTCGCCGATATCCGCGCCCAGTTCCCGGCGCTCGCCCGGGTGGAGCAGGGGCACCCGGTGGCGTACTTCGACGGGCCGGGCGGCACGCAGGTGCCGCGTCGCGTGGTGGACGCGATGTCCGACTACCTCCTCCATCACAACGCCAACACGCATTGGGTCTATCCCACCAGCGCCGAAACCGACGCGCTCCTCGCGCAGGCGCGCGAGACGCTGGGCGACTTCCTGGGCGCCGGTCCGGGTGAGATCGCGTTCGGCGCCAACATGACCACGTTGCTGTTTCACGTGGCGCGGGCGATCGGTCGCGGGCTGCAGGCGGGCGACGAGATCATCATCACCGAGCTCGATCACCACGCGAACGTGGCGCCGTGGCAGGCGCTCGCGAAGGAGCGTGGCGTGGTGCTCAAGTGGTTGCCGCTCGATCTGACCACGTATCGCCATGAGGCGGGGGCGCTCGAGCGTCTGCTCTCGCCGCGCACGAAGGTCGTGGCCGTGGGCGCGGCGTCGAACATCACCGGGACCATCAGTGATGTGGCGCAGATCGTACGCACGGCGAAGGCCGCCGGCGCGCTCACCGTGGTGGATGCCGTGCACTACGCGCCGCATGCGCTGGTGGACGTCCAGGCGATCGGCTGCGATTTCCTGCTGTGCAGCGCCTACAAGTTCTACGGCCCGCACGTGGGCGTGGTCTACGGACGCACCGACGCGGTCGCGGCACTGGATGTTCCGCGCCTCGAGCCGGCGCCGGACTGGGTCCCGGAGATTCTCGAGACGGGCACCCAGAATCACGAAGGCATCGTGGGGGCGGCGGCTGCGGTGGAGTTCCTTGCGAGCCTGGGTGGCTTCACGGGCTCGCGCCGTGAGCGCCTCGCGCGCGCCATGCACGGCCTGCACGAGCGCGGCGAGGCGCTGCTGGCGCGCCTGTGGGATGGGCTTTCGGCGATCGAGGGCGTGACCTGTCACGGTCCGCGTCCCGGCACGCCGCGCACGCCCACCATCTCGTTCCGTGTGGCCGGCCATCCGTCGGAAGCGGTGGCGCGCTTTCTCGTGCCGCGCGGCGTGTACGTCTCGAACGGCGATTTCTATGCGACCACCGTGGCCCGCAAGCTCGGCGTCGCCGAGGAAGGCCTCGTGCGCGCCGGTTGCAGCTGCTACACGTCGCCCGACGAAGTGGAGTGGCTCATCGACGGCGTGCAGGCGCTCGTGCGCGGGGCCCGCTGAATGCGGCATCGCGTCGGCGCGGTGGCGCTCGCAGCCCTGGCGCTGCTGGCGGCCTGCAAGGGCGAGTCGCCCAATCCGGCCACGGCGATGCCGCGCGCCGAGTTCCTCTTTGCGGCGGGGGACTCGACGTATTGGGTGCACTCGAGCGCCGACGGGCTCCGTGTGCGCAGCGCGCCGATTCTGCTCACGCAGGTTGACGGTAAGCTGTTCGAAGTCTTTCTGAGCGATGATGGCGCCGAGTATGTGGACGCCTCGTTCGCCTCCTCGCAGCTCTGGGCGCGCGCGCTCGGCGGCCGCGACAGCGTGCGGCTGTTCGGCGACAGCACGGTGCTGCGCGAGCTGCGGTCGTGGCGGACCGCGCATCCGAACGAGACCGAGATCGATCCGAACGACGAACAGCTCGAGGACGATCCGCGCACGATGGTGCACGATGAGATCGAGATTCTCGACGTGCACGGGCCGTATCTCACTTTCGAGCACCTGCTCAACGTGGACATCGACGGCGGCCCGCCCCATCGGCACGAAGGGCGCCGGTTCGTGGTAGATGTCCGGAGTGGGCGTCTCATGCGGGTGGCCGACTTGCTCGGGGCGCCGGAGGCGCAGCGGGTGATCGCCGAGGCGCAGCAGTCGCTCGCGCGCCTCACGGATTCGATTCGCACGGCCGGGCAGGGCGGTGATGAACGCGCTGCCGCGGCGGTCGAAACACTCGGAAGCTTCGTCTTCGATTCCTCGAGCTTCGGTATCACCGATCTCGGCCGTGAGCCGGCCATCGCCTTCATGGTGCCGGGTAAGAGTGCGGATGGTGAGGCGCTCGCGCTGCATCTGCCGCCGCTCAAGGTCACGGCGCCGGGCTGGTGGGCGGCGGTGCGCGCGACGCTCCCCACCTGGACCGCGGATTCCTCGCGCGTGCGCTGGTCACGTGGGCGGTATGACGTCATGGCGCGCCCCTCCGCCGATGGCGACGCGCTCGCCCTCGTGCTCATGGGCACCGGCGTCACGGCCAAGGAGTGGCCGGTGAGTACCGTTGGCTCGCCCGCCTATCAGCTCATCGCCCTCGATGATCCGCCACTCGACAGCGCGGGCCGCTCCGCGCTGGCGCGCACGTTCGATGTGTCGGCCGCGCTCGATGGCATGGCGCAGCGGGCCGTCTATCAGCGCCCCGCCACCCCGACCGTTCCGCACGCCCGCGCGGCCACTCGCTTCATTCGGACTCGTCATGACTGATCGTGCTCCCCGTCCCGTCTCCGCCTCCCAGCACGAGACGAGTGAACTCATCATGCCCCACGATGCCAACATCCTGGGGCACGCGTTCGGCGGCGCGATCATGGCCATGGTGGACAAGGCGGCGGCCGTGTCGGCATTCCGTCACGCGCGCACGGCGTGCGTCACCGCCAGCATCGATCGCGTGGACTTCCGCGAGCCGATCCACGTGGGCGATCTGGTCACGTGCAAGGCCAGCGTGAACTTCGTAGGCACCACGAGCATGGAAGTGGGGGTGCGCGTCGAGGCCGAAGATCTCATCTCCGGGCAGCGCCGACACACGAACACCTGCTACCTCACCTTCGTCGCCATCGATCGCAACGGCCGGCCCGTGCCCATCTCGCCCGTCGCGCCCGAAACCGAAGAGCAGCGCCGCCGCTACGACGCCGCCCAGAACCGCCGCCGCCGCCGGCTCGAAGAGCGCCAGGCCGAGGCGCGCGAGACGCCCAGCTGATTCCGCGGATAACGGAGCGAATGGAATTCGCGGATAACAGAGCGAATGGATTTCGCGGATAACAGCAACAGCATGCATGGATTTCGCGGATCTTGAGGATTTCACGGATCTCATCCGCGGAATCCGTGAAATCCATGCAATCCCCTGTGCTGTTTCTTTTATCCAAAGAATCCCAATCAATCCCCCAATCTCGCGGGTCCGCTCGAGCGCATCAGAGCGTAATGAACCGTCCCCGCCGATACAGCGGGCGCACGGCGAACCAGCAGAGCAGGGTGAAGAGCACCGCCCACGCGAGTGAGGCGAGCGGCGCGGGGGCACCGAGTCGCTCGAGCAGCGTGGCGATCGTGCCGCCGGTGGACAGACGCACACCGTCCACACGCCACTTGATCGATGAGCGCAGCACGTTCGCCAGCAGTTCGCTGCCCATGTACATCACGAACGGATTGGTGCCGAACACCAGCCAGGGCGCCGTGAGCGCCGGGCGTGGCGCGAGGTCGGTCAGCCAGGCCGCGGCGGCAAGGCCGCACCACGCGGTGCCGGCGGAAAAGACGGCGTAGGAGCTCGACCAGAGCGGTTTGTTGAGTGGCACCACGTAGGTCCACGCGAGGCCAATCGCGATGAGCAGCGCACCGCCGAGCGCCAGCCGCTGCACGCGATCAGCAAGCGCGCGCGATGCGGTAAGCTCAACGCCGGCGAGGACGCCCAAGAGGCCAGTAGCAATCGCGGGCAGTGTGGAGAGCAGTCCTTCCGGGTCGTAGGGCTTCCCGCGATCCCAGAGATGCCAGCCCAGGCCCAGCGGTTCCCAGTTGAGCAGCGCCTGATCCATGCGCACCGGCCAGGTCGCCTCGGGTGGGAGGAGCGTGGGTGTGGTCACGGCGAGCAGGACCGCGTACGCGGCCAGGATCGCCACGGTCACGACTGCCAGCGCGCGCGTCGAACAGCGGCGGCGCATCAGGGCCACCGCCAGATAGACCAGCCCGATGCGCTGCAGCACACCCAGTACGCGCAGCGAGGCGAAGCGCGCCACCACGTGCGCCAGCGGCACCGGTAACCAGGCCGGCCCGGCCGTCACCCGGTTCTCGAAGAACGGGTAGGCGTTGAGCAGCACCCCGGCGAGGAACAGCAAGCCCGCGCGTCGCCAGATCGGTCGCGCCGGGGCTATCGGTCCACCGCGCACATACGCGAGCTGCGTGGTGACGCCCAGCACCACAAGAAAGGCCGGGAAGACCAGGTCGGCGAACGTGCAGCCGTTCCACGGGCTGTGCGCGAGCGGAGCGGGCACGGTGTCCGGCAAACCGGGATTGTTCACGAGCAGCATGCCGGCGATCGTCACCCCGCGAAAGACATCCACCGACGCGAGGCGTTCGCGCGCGGGGCGTAGGGTAGAGCTCACCGGCGTCGGCATCCGCTCAACGTACGGTCGCGCGCACGAAACGCACGAGCTGTTCGGCAATCACCGCGCGGTCAAAGTGGGTCTGCACGAACAGCCGCCCGGCGCGTCCCATCGCCGAGCGCCGAGTCGGATCGTTGGCCAGTGCCGTCAGCGCGCGCGCCCAGGCGGTCACGTCACCCGGGGCTACCAGCTCTCCGCTCACCCCCGCCGCCATGGCGGTCGGGATGCCACCGATCGCGCTCCCCAGCACCGGCACTTCGCAGCTCTGGGCTTCGGCGAGCACCCGACCGAACGACTCGCGCCCCGTGCTCGGCAGGGCCAGCAGATCCATCGCGTGGTAGGCGGCGCGCACGTCACGCGTCCACGGTTCGCGCACGTGACGCCTCCGATCGGGCGCCTGCGCGATGATCGCATCCACCTCCGCTTCGCGCCGGCCACTGCCGATCCACAGGGCGCGCAGCGTGGCGTGCTCCCGCATCGCCGCGTTCAGCGCCTCGGCGAAGGGGACGATGCCCTTGTTGAACTCGAGACGCCCCACGAATCCCACGACCACATCGTCATCGGCAAAGCCGAACGCCGCGCGTGCGGCGGTGCGTGCCGCTGCATCCGGCGCGAAAGCGTGCGTGTCGATCGGATTGGCCAGCACCTGCACGCGCCGACGTGGAGTACGTCGCGCCACGATCCAGTCGCGCAGATCCTCCGACGGTACGATGTACGTGGGACGCACGAAGGGCAGCAGGAGGCGATTGGTGCGCTTCATGCCCGCGTGATGCAGGAAGAACGCACTGGGGACCCGTTCGCGACGCGCGACCCGCAGCGTGCCCCAGTAATCCTGCTCGAAGACCGCGAACACCTGATCGAACCGCGCGCTGCGCAGTTCACGCGCCACGACGGCGCTCGCCTCGGCGTCGAAGGCGGTGCGAAAGGTGGCGGCGACGCGCGTGAGCCGCGGATGCGGCTCGAGCTCGTCCCATACGCCGCGCCCCGGAGTGGCGACGACGGTCACCGCGTGCCCCGCCTGCACCAGCGCCGCGACCAGGTTCGTCGTGTGCGTGCAGGCGCCGCCGGGTTCCGGCAACGTCGCGACGAACAGGAGGCGCAGCGACGCGCGCGCCTCGCTCAGCATGCGATCAGGGAGGGGTGACGCCGACGACGGCCGCGCCCGCGGCCGGGGCCAGCGAGAGGCGCGTGAGTCCCGACTTGTCGGCCACGCGGGTGAACAACGTTGCCACGCTGGTTCGCGCCGCCGCGAGGCTCCACTGCAGCACGGCGCCGCGCGCGCGCGTCCCGCGCCGCGTCTGCCGCGCCCCACTGTACCAGATGCTGACCGAGTCACCCTCGGCCGCGAACGTGGACCGATAGACCGTCGTCCCGAACGCCGCGAACTCTCGCGGGGCGAGGATCGGACGTGGATACGTGGTCCATGTCTCGCCATCACGGCTCGTGGCGAGGAACAGGCTGCTCGCGTGGCACCCCTTGCCCGTGGGGTAGGCGACCACGAAGGCCCAGTACTCGCCGCGATCGGCGACATACTGTACGTCGAGATGCCACGGCTGAAAGCCGGTCTGCGTGAAGCGCACCGCCTTGGCGTCGCTCCACGTAAGCCCATCGGCCGACTGGCGCCGGACCAGGCGCGTGGTCGCGGCGTTGCAGCCGCCCGTGCCCGCATCCACGGCGAAGAGCTGAAACCCATCGGTCGGGTGCTGCACGATGCTCGGCGACACCACGTACTTGCCTTTATCGGCAAACAGCTCGACGGGCGTGTCCCACTGGCGCCCATCGCTGCTGCGCGTCAACCAGATGTGATCGGCGACATGCGCCCCGCCGGGCTTGCCGCCCTGCAGTTCGACTTCGCGATAGTACATCCACAGCTGGCGACTGGCGCGCTCGAAGATCATGTCCGGGTCGGACAGATGCCCGTGCGACGCCTTCACGAGCGGTGCAAAGCTCGATGTGGGGCTCTCCCACCGACGGCCATCCTGGCTGCCCAGCAGCGACGGATTCTCGAGCGTGATCGCGCTGTTCTTGTACGGTGTGAACGCGCTCCAGTAGCGGAAACCGTTCCATGCCTCGGGAAAGCTCACCACGTCGGGATGAACCGCCTCGCCCGACCCGTCATACGTAGGGATGCTCATCGCGGCCACGCCGCGCTGGAACACGTTCTCGCTCGTCAGGGCGGGCAGTGCGCCCGTGACCTCGGCGGAGGTGTTCGCGACGAGCGTCGACGGTGCCGTCGGCATCTCGCCGGCGCCGGCGCACGCCAGCAGCAGGGTCGACAGCAGCCCCCCGGCAAGGACCTGACCCGGGGCACGAACGAGCGTATTCACGGTCGGGCGGTCCGCGTCGCGGCGGATCACTCGGCAGAGCCTAGGCATGCGGATCGATGAGGGGAGCCGTTGAGCGGGACGGCGAGGGCCGCCGGTGTGAGGGCACCGACAACGGCTGTAACGTCGCCGAATCCGTAGGGGCGGTCAATCGTCAGGTGTCATGAAATGCAGCGGGCCGGCAGTACCGCGTCATTAAGATTTCGCCACTCGGCGAAGGGGTCAGGGCGCGCGTGCCACCGGTGCTGTTACGACCCGGGTCGTCGATGACGGCCCGACCGGAATTCCCCCTTGCTGGTCGCCGATTGGTGTCACGAATGCCGCGCCCGACTCTGCGTCTTGTCCCTCGCCGCGCCTCGCGTGCGGCGTGGGCCGCTGGCGTGTGCGGCGGCATGGGCGTCCTGCTCGCCGGCGGCCGTATCGGCGCGCAGGTCGTCGGGCTGACCACCACCGGGGAGAACGACTGTACCGGTCGGCGCATCGTCGCGATCGACGTGCACACCGCGCCCGCCGCCGAGGCCGCGCTCCCGTCGGCGCTCCGCTCGTTGGCCGATGCGCAGTCGCTGCTGCAGACCACGACGCGCCCCGAAATCGTGCGCCGCTTTCTGCCACTCGATACGGGCGTTGTGTGCACGCCAGCCCTGCTCGAGGAGGCGGAACGCGTGCTGCGCGCGCAGCGCATCTTCAGTCACGTCGAGGTGCGGGCGATCGATGATCCGCACGGCGTGCGGGTGGACGTGGAAACGGCCGACGAGTCCAACGTGGCGCTCGCCCCCTACGTGCAGAGCAGCGAGATGCCGCTCCGGGGCGGCAAGGTCGGCGCGCTGAATCTCGGCGGGACGGCGCGCATCGCCGAAGTGGAGTGGCGCGAAGGCGGCGGCTACCAGAACGCGATGGGCGTGCGCTATGTCGATCGTCTCTTCGCCGGACGGCCGCAGCAGCTGCAGCTGGCGGCACGTCGGACGCTCGATGGCTATGACGTGCACGCGGCGATTGCGCGCCCCATCTACACCGCGTCGCAGCGGGTGGCGTTCATCGCGAGCGTAGATCGCTCGCTCGGGTATGCCCCGCTGCGCCGCGTCGATGAATCGCTGATCTCGGTGCCCGTGTCGCAGGCGGTCACAATGTTCGGCGCCACGCGACGCACCGCAGGCGCCTTCGGCGAGCGCATTCTCGGGCTGGCCGTGGCGACGGCCACGCTCGATGCCACCGGCACGGCGATGCGCCCGTCGGCCTTCGGCTTCGTGGCCGACTCGGGCACACCCGTGGCCACCGGCTTCCGCGTGCAGCGCGTCGCGCGCGTGAACCTGCTCGCTGGTCTCGACCGCTCGCGCTTTGTGGTGGTGCGCGGCTTCGATGCCCTGCGGGCGGTGCAGGATGTCCGCGTCGGCTCGCAGTGGAGCGTGCAACTCGGGCAGTCGGTGCCGGTCGCGGCTCTGCGTGATCGCGATCAGTTTGTGGCCATCGATGGCTACGCCGGCACCGGCGGCGCACGGTCGTTCGGCGCCATGCAGTTCCGCGGGGAAGCCCGTCGGGATCTGCGCACGAACCGGTGGGACGGGCAGGTGGTGAGCGGGCACAGCGCGCTCTACCTCAAGCCCGCGGCGCGCGTCACGACCGTCCTGACCGCCGACGCGAGTGCCGCGTGGCGCGTGCAGTCGCCGTTTCAGCTGAGCCTGGCCGACGTGGACGGTGGCGTTCTGGGATACCGGCGCTCGCTGGTGACCGGCGCGCGCCGGGCGGTGGTGCAAGCCGAGCAGCGGGTGCTGCTCCCCTCGTGGGTGGCCCCCGCGCGGATGCCGATGGATATCGGGCTGGCGGTGTTCGCGCAGGCCGGGCGCCTGTGGGCCGACGACTTTGTGCCCTATGCGACCGATACGCCGTGGCAGTCGGTGGTGGGGCTCGGCGTCCTGGTGTCGCCGCCCGAAGCGCGGCGGCTCTATCGGGTGGATGTGGGGGTGCCGCTGGCCGCCGCGCTCCCGGGCGCGACACCGCAGCGGATCGTGGTGCGCCTGACCATCACCGATCGCACGCGGACCTTCTGGCGCGAGCCCCGCGATATCGCGGCGGGGCGTGAAGCGACACACCCGGACGGTCTGGTCAGCTGGCCGTAGGGGCGCGCGGGCGCGACTAGATTGGGCGGATGCCCGATCGACCATCTGACGCGGCGGCGTCCACGACCGCCCGCGCCGACACCTTTGCAGCGCTGCGCGTGCCGAATTTCGGCCGCTACATCCTGGCGCTCTTTACGCTCACCCTGGGCATCCAGATCCAGGGGACCGTGGTCGGATGGCAGGTCTATGACCTCACGCATGATCCGCTGGCGCTCGGGCTGATCGGTCTGGCCGAAGCGCTGCCGGCCATCAGCATGTCGCTCTTTGCCGGCCACTTTGCCGATACGCACGATCGCCGCCGCATTTCGCTGCTGGCGCTGTCGGTGCTCGTGGCGTGCAGCGTCGCGCTCTGGTGGCTCGCCCATCCCACGCCGCTCGGCCTCGCGTCGATGGTGTCGAGTGCGCGCGTGCGCGCGATCTATGCCGTGATCGTGGTCAGTGGCGTGGCGCGCGCGTTTCTGCAGCCAGCGCGGCAAGCCCTCAGCGCCGAGCTCGTGCCGCGCGCGCTCTACAGCAATGCGATCACGTGGCGCAGTGGCAGCTGGCAGCTGGCCGCTGTGCTCGGTCCTGCGCTGGGTGGATTGCTGTACGCGATTGGCGGGAGCACGCTGGCGTACGTCGTGGACGCCGTGCTGATGACCGCCGCGGTGTTCGTCCTCACGACCGTGCGCCATCGCTCACCGGTACGCGAGGTCACCGATGAACCGATGGGTGAGGCGATCCTCGGTGGCCTGCGCTTTGTCTTCAGCGAACCGCTGCTCCTGAGTGCGCTCGCGCTCGATCTCTTCTCGGTGCTCTTCGGCGGCGCGGTGGCGCTGCTGCCGGTGTTTTCGGGGGAGATCCTCAAGGCCGGTCCCACCGGGCTCGGGCTGCTGCGCGCCGCGCCCAGTCTGGGGGCCGTGACCACCGGCATCCTGCTGACGCGCTTCCCGCCGTTCGCCAAGACGGGGCGCAATCTGCTGCTGGCCGTGGCCGGCTTTGGCGTCTGTACGATTGGCTTCGGCCTCTCGAAGAGTTTTCCGCTGTCGCTTGCGCTGCTCGCGCTGGGCGGGGCCTTCGATATGGTGAGCGTCGTGATTCGCAGCCTCATGCTGCAGCTGCGCACGCCCGAATCGCTGCTCGGTCGCGTGAGTGGGGTGAATCAGATCTTCATCGGCTCGTCCAATGAAATCGGCGCCTTTGAAAGCGGGCTCACCGCGCGCTGGTGGGGCGCGGTGACGAGCGTGGTGGTCGGGGGCATCGCCACGCTGGGTGTCGTGGCGACCACCGCGATCGCCGTCCCGTCGCTGCGGCGCCTGCGGGACATCCGGACCGACAGTTAGGCGTCGGTCGGCGTCTCGCGTTCGCTCGGGGCGGCGTCGGTCGCGAGTTCTTCGGTGAGCCCGAGTTCGATCTCGGTGCCGTCTTTCGCGATGCTGGTGTTGGCGAACACGCGCTTGGCCTCCACTTCCAGTTCGCGGGTGTCGCGGGAGTAGCGCGCGCTGATGTGGGTCAGGACGAGACGCCGCGCGCGGGCCTGACGCGCCACATCGGCGGCCTCGCGGGCGGTGCTGTGTCCCGTTTCCAGGGCGCGCGCGGCCTCTTCCTCGGCGAAGGTGGCCTCGTGGATCAGGACGTCGGCGTCGTGCGCCATGGCGATCGTGTTCGCGCAGGGGCGGGTATCGCCGGTGAGCACGATCCGGCGGCCACGCCGGGCGCCCCCGACCAAGGTGGCGGCCTCGATGACGCGCCCGTCGTCCAGGGTCACGGCCTGGCCGCGGTGGATCTTCCCCCAGAGCGGCCCTTCCGGGATCCCCAGTGCCCGGGCCAGCTCGGGGTTGAAGCGCCCCAGGCGATCCTCTTCGATGAGCGCCCAGCCGAGGGAGGCGGAGCCGGCGTGATCCACGGCGAACGCCTCCAGCCGGTAGTCGCCGCGGGGGATGGTGGTCCCCGGGTCCACTTCCGTGATGTCGATCGGAAACGTGGTACGCTCGCCACCCAGGTTGATGCATTGGCGCAACGTTTTGCCGCCGCCACGAGGCACCCACGCCCGGAGCGGTTCCGTGCGCCCCTGCAGCGCCAGCGTGCGGACGAGCCCGGTGATGCCCAGGACGTGGTCCGAGTGCATGTGGGTGAAGAACACATCCTCGAACGCGAACGAGACCCCGTAGCGCATCATCTGCCGCTGGGTGCCTTCACCGCAATCAAACAGCAGAGTCTGCCCTTCCCGAATGACAGCGAGCGAACTGACGCCTCGTTCCACGGTCGGGCGGGAGGCGGCGGTGCCAAGGAATCGGATGAGCAGCGGCATGCCGGGAATATAGACGGGCCGGCCCGAAGGCCGTTTGGGGTTCCGGCTGCGTGACGGCCTGCGCGGCCCCATGTTTGCGATACCCGTCGACACCGGCTCATGGGAGACTCAGCGGCCCATGGTTTGCAGTACAGGTCGGTTGTCATCGCGCGATGTGCCGGATCTGTGACACCATGTCCCAGCCTTCACAATCGCACTTGTTCCCACTTCCGGACGGCCGGGGGGCGTATGACCGGAAAGAGCCGACGCGGATTCGCGTCTATGGATCCCGCGCGTCAGCGCGAGATCGCTAGCAAAGGTGGGCGGGCAGCCCACGAGAAGGGGACGGCCCACGAGTGGTCGTCCGACGAAGCCCGGGAAGCCGGGCGGAAGGGCGGGGTGACCGTGAGTCGCGATCGTGCCCACATGGCCGCCATTGGCCGTGAGGGTGGGGAGTCGCGCTCGGCGGCAGCCCGTCAGGCCCGCCAGGCGAGGATGTCGGACCGCGAGGTGCCGATGCAGGTCGCCCGCGACGCCGAGCGACGTCCGGCGATGCCGGCCGACCGTCGGCCGGAGCTGGGGCGGCAGGACGAGTCGTCGGCGCGCTAAAGACCCACGACCCAGTACCAGGAACCCGGGACTCTGAACGGATCAGTTCAGGGTCCCGGGTTTTTGGTGGTGGGTTGTGGGTCGCTTACGGCGTGGGGTAGCGGTCCAGCTGCGCCTGCAGGCGCGTCGGGTCGATGTTTCGGCCGCTCACGATTGCGGCGACCGGCCCCACGAGATCCCGGATCTTGTCGTGGCGCAATGCCGCCACGGTGACGGCGCCGGCGCCTTCGACCGCCATGCCGGTGGTGCGGTGCAGCCAGGCGATCGTTTCGCCGATCTCCTCTTCGGTCACCAGCACCAGTTCATCGGCACACACCTGCCCGATGTAGAGCGCATCGTCGTCGATCTGACCGGAGAGCCCGTCGGCGAGCGTCGGGGTGACGGTGACATCGACCACATGCCCCGCCGCGACGCTGCGCTGCATCGCCGCCGTTTCGACGCTCTGCACGCCGATGATGCGCACGTGGGGCGCGAGTTCGCGCAGCACCGCCCCCATGCCGCCGAGCAACCCACCGCCGCCGGTGCAGATCAACACGGTGCAGACATCCGGCAGCTGCTCCAGCAGCTCCAGGGCGACGGTGCCCTGACCCGCGAGCAAGTCCACGCCGAGGCACGGATTGATGAAGCGAATCCCTTCGCGCGCCGCATGCGCCTTCGCCATCACCATCGCCACGTCGTAATCCGCCGCCTCGTCGTTCACCGTGGTGCCGAGGGCGCGGATCCCGTCCTTCTTGACCTGCGGCGCCGTGGTGGGGACGTAGAGCATCGCGGGGGTGTGAAACGCCTTCGCGGCATACGCCACGCCGAGTCCGTGATTGCCGGCACTCGACGCCACCACCCCTTTCGCCCGATCCGCGTCGGAGAGACCGGCGAGCACATTGAACGCCCCCCGCACCTTGAACGACCCCGTCGGGTTCTCGAGCTCGAGCTTGAAGAACACCTCCTGCCCGGTCGTCGCCGAGAGCACATCGTTGCGCACCAGACGGCTCGGCGGCATCACCTCCCGCACATGCCGCTCAGCGGCGCGCACGGCGTCGAGGGTGGGGAGGATGGAGTGGTTGAGGAGGGCCATGTGCGGGGGATGTGAACTGCGGAAGCCTGTAGGGCGGAAGCTGGACGGCGGAAGCTGGACAACGGGGACGGCGGGGGGCTGGAGGGAAACGTGATGGGAAGCGGGCGCGTTGTCACCGGCCCGCCGTATCCCGATGTCCAGCTCCCGATGTCCAGCTTCCGAAGTACAGGCTTCCGCTGTGCCGCGGTGTCCAGCGCCGCCCTACAGCAGCCGCGCCCCCGTCACTCTCCCCACATACGCCTCCACATCGAACTTCATCCGCGCCCGGTGTGTCACCATCGGCCGGATCCCGCCCCACACGGGTTTGTTGCCCCAGGGGCGGTCCCAGAGACCGAGGCACCACATGATGCCGCCGACGCTGTTCGGGTCGCGGCCGTCGAGGGCGTACTTGTCGTTCAGGTGAAACATCCACGTGCGCGCCTGCTCGTAGCTCTCGGTCCAGAGCAGTAGCGTCTTGCCCCAGAGCATGCGTGGGTAATTGTGGATGATCCCCTCGTGCACGAGTTCATGCTGCGCGGCATTCCAGAGGCGATCGCCGGTGCGCGCGGCTTCGAGCGTGGCGAGATCGTACAGCACCGGGCGCGGGTCGTTCACGTGCTCGGCCATCGTGCGCTGCACCCAGTCGGGGAGCGCGGCGAGTGCATCGAACTGCGGGGTGCGCACACACCAGTTGTAGGCGAGCTCACGCCACGTGGTGACCTGCTGCACGAAGGCGTCGATATCGGCCGCGCGGGCGCCGCTGGCTCGCGCGTCGCGCACCAGCCGCGCCGAGGGGATATGGCCGAAGTGCAGGTAGGGCGACAGGCGTGACGTGCCCTCGCCGTTCCCCGCTTCGTTGCGCTGTTCGTCGTAGCCGGCGAGATGCTGCGTGAGGAACTGCTGCCACCGCGCGTCGGCCGCCGCACGGCCACCTGTGAGCGGCACGGCGGGGACGGTGTGATCGATCTCGCACGCGGCTATCTCACGCGCGACGTCGGCGTCGCTCATCGTGTCAATCGGCAGCGGCGCCAGCCCACCGCCTGCGGCGATCGTCTCGCGGAGCGACGCGCGCAGGCGCTCGCTCACCGCCACGAGCGGCGCGCCCTCGTCGACCGGCTCGATGGCATGGTCGATGAGCTTGGCCAGCTTGGGGCGAATCGTGCGCGCCGCAAATTCCGCCTTCACAAAGAGGCCGCTCGGCACGGTGCATACACTGTCGATGGCGAGCACGCGGCAGGCACACCGTTCGGCGAAGCGCGCGACGCGTTCGCGAATCCCGGCGGTGGGATAGAGATCGGTGATCACCACATACGCGCGCGCAGCGAGTCGATCCACCACACGGCGATCGCCGTCGCGCCGGCGGCGCAACACGAACTGATAGTGCAGCCCGCGCGCCGCCGCATCGCGCGCCGTGTCACGCGCGCCCTGCAGGATGAACGTGTGGTGTCGATCGCTGGCGTGCGGATACGTCGGATCGAGCCCCTGATGGATCACAACGGGGAGCTTGAGCCGATTCGCCGTGCGAATGGCGGCGCGCAGCCCCCAGTTCTCTTCCAGTCGATGCGTGGACTGCATCCAGTACAGCACGTACTCGCCATCCGGGCGATACGCCTTGCCGTTCACGTCAACGGTGCGGGGGACGAGTTGGTCGCGGACATAGTCCGCCTCGAGGGCATGAAGCGCGGGCACAACCGGGAGCTGAAGGACACGAGGACCACACGGGGGCGGGCTCACAACGTCCGACACCGCAGCGGGGTGCCCGGATTCGCTGTTCGTCGGTCGTGGCGAGCACTGCGCCACCCGGCGCGCCGCTTGACACTGGGTGACCTTCGGCTACCTTACCCGTCTGTCAGCCGAACGGCCCCGCGCTTCGAAGGCGGGGCCATCTTATTCTTAAGACGTTCACTGGCAACGACTTACGCAGTACCGCGGGCCACCAGGGCCGCATTTGGGGCTGTAGCTCAGCTGGGAGAGCGCTGCATTCGCATTGCAGAGGTCAGGGGTTCGAGCCCCCTCAGCTCCACTTTCGCAGTACAGGTTGTGTAGGAACGATGAGTCCTGATCGTTACCGACTCGGCACTGGTGTTACTCGGGAACACAGGCGATCGTCCTGTGTATGAAGCGTTAAGCCCGCCGCCGATCGGTAGGACGGAGAGTTCCAATGACGGCGCGCGTGGCAGCTTGTGAAGCCCTGACCCTCGGGTCAGGGCTTCTGTGTTTTCGGGTTACTTGAGCCCCGCCGCGTCGGCCCGCATCGCCCGCATCGCTTCCGCAATGAATCGGTTCTCCTCCTCCTCCACCTTCCCCGCGTAGTCGCTCACCGCGGTGAAGCCGAGGTTGCCGAGAAAGCGCATGATCGCGCTTTCGCGCACGGCCACGTCGAACGTGCGGTTGAGGAGCGTCTGTCCGTCGGCACCGCTGCGCAGCCCCAGGCGGAAGACCACACCGCGCCCCTCGAACGGGCGTCGGAGCGGCGAGCGGAGCAGGCGCTCGGCGATCAGTGGCAGGTGCCATTGCGGTTCCGTGTTGAAGCGCATGGCCCACGCCCGTTCGCGGGGCGTGTCGTTCACGAAGACGAACTCGCCTTGCATCGCGCTGACGCCCACGGTGAAGAGGCCGAACTTGGCTTTGGCATCGACGGTGAGCGTGACGGTGTCCGGCATGACGCGCGTACCGCCGGCGAGCGGTCGCAGGTGGCCGTCGTGCGAGCGGAACTGGATCGTGAGCGCCTTCTCCGCGCCCTGCGCCTCGAGCCAATCCGTGCCGCCGCTCGAGAGGCGGAATCGATAGCGCGCCGGCTCGATGTACTGGCGCACGTACTTGCCGAAGGCGGGGAAGGTGCGGCCGAGCGTTGTGCCATCGATGGTCAGGCGCAGCGTGACCAGTGTGGAGCCGTCGCTCGCTCCCTGGGTGAGGATCGTGTCGACGCGCACCATGCGACCGAGTGCCTGGGTGGTGCGGGGAAACGCGGCGCGGTAGTCGGCGCGGATGGCGCCACCCGGTCGCTCGGCGGCGGCGAGCAACGCGCGAAAGACCTCGCTTGCCCGCGCGGGGGCCATCGCGCCCACGGCATGATCGACCTCGGTGTGCCAGAACCAGTCGTCCTCGCCGAGCTGTTCGAGGGCAATGAGATGCCGCTGATCGCCGATGTGCGTGGGGGTGGCGACGCCGCGGGCGGCGAGAAAGGTGAACTGGTTGCCGGTGAGGCCGGCCCGCAGCTCCAGATCGCGCGCCGGCCCGGTGCGGGTCGTGCGCGCGCCCGTCCAGATGGCGGTGTCGTTCACCAGCTTGGAGGGGGCGAAGGCGTAGCGGGCGATGCGAAGCCGCGCATAGGCGAACTTGGGCGCGCGCACCACGTTGGTGAAACGGGCCTCGAGGGCGCCCGCCAGGTCATCGAAGGCGGTGCGGGCGGCGGCGACATCGGCGCCATAGGCGAGTGCCGCCCCCTTGCAGGCGGCCAGCTGTGTCACGGCCACGAGGCCCACGGCGGTCAGGAGTCGGCGCACGTCCGAAATACACCCTCCCCGGGGCGTTGATACCAGCGCCACCCGCCGTTTTGAGAGGGGAGTGGCTTAGATTGCTGGGTTCTACCCAGCCATTGTGACGCCCGTGACTGAACCTGCTGCTTCCGAATCCGCTTCGTCGCCCCGCCGCGACTTTATCCGTGAGCTCGTTGCTGACGACGTCGCCACCGGCCGTTTCGGCCGCGGGCCGGCGACGCGTTTCCCGCCCGAGCCGAACGGCTTCCTGCACATGGGGCACGCGAAGTCGATCTGTCTGAACTTCGGCATCGCGCAGGAGTTCGGCGGCACCTGCAACCTGCGCTTCGACGATACGAACCCGGCCACGGAAGATGTGCGCTACGTGGAGTCGATCCAGCGCGACGTGCAGTGGCTCGGCTTCCAGTGGGACGGGCTCTACTACGCCTCGGATTATTTCGAGAAGCTGTACGAGATCGCCGAAGATCTCGTGCGGCGCGGCAAGGCGTACGTGGACGACCAGAACGAAGAGCAGATCCGCACCAATCGTGGCACGGTGACGAGTGCCGGGACGCCGAGCCCGTGGCGTGAGCGTTCGCCCGAGGAGAACCTCGACCTGCTGCGCCGCATGAAGGCGGGCGAGTTCCCCGACGGCTCGCGCGTGCTGCGCGCCAAGATCGACATGGCGCATCCGAACATGATCATGCGCGATCCGCTGCTGCTGCGCATTCGGCATGCGCATCACTATCGGCGCGGCAACGACTGGTGCATCTACCCGCTCTACGACTTCGCGCACGGGTTGAGCGACGCCATCGAAGGGATCACGCGCTCGCTCTGCACGCTGGAGTTCAAGGATGCGCGCGAGATCTACGACTGGCTCGTGCGCGAGGCCGGCTTCGAGCATCCGCCCACGCAGATCGAGTTCGCGCGGCTCGAGCTCGACTACACGGTGCTCTCCAAGCGCAAGTTGCTGCGCCTGGTGAACGACGGGCACGTGAAGGGGTGGGATGATCCGCGCATGCCCACGATCGCCGGCCTGCGTCGTCGCGGCGTGCGTCCCGAAGCGATCCGCGCCTTCGCTGAGGTGATTGGCGTGGCGCGCAAGGATGCGCGGGTGGAGTACGCCACGTACGAGCATGCGGTGCGCAACGACCTCAACATGGAAGTGCCGCGCCGGTTGTGCGTGCTCAACCCGCTCAAGGTCGTGCTCACGAACTACCCCGAGGGGCAGGTCGAGCATCTCGAGGCGCAGGACTATCCGCACGATGTGCCCAAGACGGGGTCGCGCACGGTGCCGTTCACGCGCGAGCTCTACGTGGACCGCGACGACTTCATGGAAGATCCGCCGAAGAAGTTTTATCGGCTGTCGCCGGGTCGTGAGGTGCGGTTGCGCTTCGGCTATCTCATCACCTGTCAGGAGGTCGTGAAGAACGACGCCGGCGAGGTGGTCGAGCTGCGCTGCACGTACGACCCCGAGACGCGCAGCGGCAACGCGCCCGATGGTCGCAAGGTGCAGGGCACGATCCACTGGGTGAGTGCATCGCACGCGGTCTCGTGCGAGGTGCGCTTGTACGACCGCCTGTTCACGCAGCCCGATCCGGATGCGGTGCCGGAGGGGCAGGACTTCCTGTCGGTGCTCAATCCCGAATCACTGGTGGTGATTCCCGATGCGAAGATCGAACCGAGTGTGATGGCCGATCCGGTCGGGTCGCGCTATCAGTTCGAGCGGGTGGGCTACTTCTATGCGGAGCCCGAGGACAGCACGGCGGAGAAGCGCGTGTTCAACCGCGTGGTTGGCCTGCGCGACTCCTGGGCGAAGGAAGTGAAGAAGGGCTGACCATGCCGATCCTGCAGCAGGACGCCCGTGGGCGTCGCTGGTCCGTGGAGGACGTGTGGGCGATCCCGGAGGACGGGCATCGCTACGAGACGGTGGATGGGGAGCTGCTGGTGAGCCCCGCGCCGCGGTACGGGCATCAGGCCGTCGCGATGGCGCTGTACGCGGCGCTGCGCGAGTGGGTGCGCGCTCGTGGCATCGGCGTCGTGCTGGTCTCGCCGGCTGACATCATTCTCGATCCGTATACGCTGGTGCAGCCGGATGTGTTCGTATTGCCGCCGGTCGGCCAGGACGTGATGTGGGGGAAGGCGCCGGCGCCCGCGCCGCTCCTGGCGATCGAAGTGCTCTCGCCCGGCACGGCGCGCAACGACAAGCTCCGGAAACGCCCGCGGCTGCAGCGGGCCGGGATCGAGTGCTGGCTGGTCGACCCCGAGGCGCAGCTCGTGGAGCGGTGGCTCCCCGAGGCGGACCGGCCGGAAGTGTGCGTGACGTCGGTGCGCTGGGAGCCGTCTGGGTCCCCGGAAGGGTGTGCGATCCCGCTGGCGCCGATCTGGGCCGAGGCGGGGCTGCCCCCGGTGGAGTAGGAATCCGCCGGCACTACCGTTGCGGGCCGGGCGCCCTATATTTGTGGGCTCCCGGTGGATCTCGCCGGGAAAGCCAGCTGCCCCTTAGCTCAACTGGCAGAGCGTCTGACTCTGGATCAGAAGGTTCCTGGTTCGACCCCAGGAGGGGCAATACAAAGCGCCGTAACGACTTAGGTCGTTGCGGCGCTTTTGTTCTTACCTCAAATTCTCGCCCCGTGGCTACACCACGGCTACACAGTTTCGGCACAAATGAGCTCGCGCCTTCGACAGTTAAATGTGCTTAGCGTCTCTGTTTCCCCGCTCAGCCTGTAATTTCGTTATTCGATTCTGTCACTGAAGACGAAACAATGAATGCTGTCGGGAGGTAAGCATGGTTGCGTCCGATCTCTCTGAACGTCAGGTTCACACATATGCTCCGCAAACAGAAATCGGTGAAGCGTCTAATACTGGCGCTACGAAGAGCATCGGCGACGCTCGATTTGGGAGCCGCTACTCCGCCTCTCAGATTCGATCCTCGTGTGCGTCGAGATCAGCTTTCCTTGCGGGAAGCGGTCGAGCTCGACTGGTCCAACATTCGCGGGGACTACGATCGGGCGCTGACGAAGGTGACGAAGCAACGAGCGCTTCCCCGCTGAGCTCGTGGGCACGCGGCGAATGAGCAAAGGGAATAAGCCATCGCCGCCGACGAAGAAGGGAGTTGTCACTTCGCCCGCGCAGCCGAACAACTTGGCTCCGCCGACCATCCCGGGTGCTCGTGTGAACATCAAGGGCCACTCGGGGCCTATTCCTTCTCCCGATACACTTCAGGAATACGAGGATAGGTTCCCCGGTCTCGCAAAAGAGATCGTTACGTGGACCTCGGCTGAGCAGAACAATCGGTTGCAGCAAGCCGCTCACGAGCGCGAAATGGAGCGGATCACCACCGACGCTACCATCGAGGATCAGCGTGCTGGCCGAAGCGAGACCAAACGAGGACAGTGGATGCTTTACTCTGTTCTCCTTGTCTCGCTGGCAACCGCCATCTATATGGCGATCTCGGGACAGGAGAAGATGGCTGCGCTCTTCATGAGTCCAATCATCGTGCAGGTGCTTCGGCTGCTATTCCCGCCGAGATCCGGCGCGCCAACGAAGCTCTAGGGTCTCTGTTTCTTGGGCCGCTTTCGTTGACAAGAACGCTCGACTGCAAGATCGCAGTCGAGCGTTTTAGCTTCTCTGTGTTGGCGTTACACGCGTTCTCGATGACGGGAACGGTGACGTCCGACCGCGCGGGATGCGCGTCCTCCCGCTGCGAGGACATTACCATGACCGCGTGGCTCACGCCCGGTCTCGACGCCACCCCGGAAGACTCTCCGGAAGTTCGCCATCCCGAAACGCTGCGGTTCCTCGAAGACCGCAAAGCCTGCCGGGATCTCTACACTGGCTCTCGTGCGATCCACGAGGACCTCGTCACCTACCTCCCTCGTCATGAGGCTGAACGCCCCGTCGATCACGCGCGGCGGGGACGCTTTACCGAGGTCTACAACGGCTTTGGCCGCACGGTTTCGGCTATCACAGCACTCGTCTTCCAGCGGCCTCCTGGCCTAGGCGCTGACATTCCACGCGAGATCCGCGAGCACTATGAGGCGCTTGGGACGAACGGTGCTCACGGAGACGTCTTTCTTCGGGATGCCTTTCTCGATGGCCTTGTCACGGGCTACGGCGGCTTCTTGGTTGAGTACCCCCGCGTACCTGAGCATCTCGATGGGGGACGCCTCACCCTGAAGGACGTACGGGATCGCCGACTCCGCCCGACGTGGTCATTCGTCCCAGCCGAGGACATTCGGGCATGGCGCACCGAGCCGAGGGGGGCCGAGCAAGTCCTCACCCTGCTCGTGCTCACCGAGACGCAAACGGTCCCGTCTGGCCGGTTCGGTGTCCGGCGAGAGCAGCGTTATCGGGTCTATCGCCATGAGTTGGCGTCCAATCGGATCACCGTCGAACTCTGGGCCGAACGTGACGGCGCGGGCTCCCGGCTGCAGATCATCGAGGAGGAGACTGAGCTTCGCGGTCCCTCCCGCATCCCGTTCGTCGGCTTTCAGCTCGGGTTGCCCGCTGGACGCTTCGTCGCCCGTCCGGCGCTGCTGGATCTCGCCGACGTCAACCTCGCGCACTATCGCGTCAACGCGGATCGCCGATGGCTCATGCACCTCTGCTGCGTCCCGGTACCTTGGGCGAAGGGACTGATCACCCCCGAGGGGGCGGAGAACCCGTCCGTCCAGATCGGCCCGAACGTGCTGCTGCAGTTGAACGAGTCCGGCGCCTTTGGCTGGGCGGAGCCTGCAGGGACCGCTTTCGTCCCGACGGCGGAAGAGCTGCAGCGGTTAGAGCAGCGGATGGCGACCCTCGGCTTGGCGTTCATTCAGCGAGATACGCGAGCCGCCGAAACCGCCGAGGCCCGTCGACTCGACACCGCGTCGCAGAACTCCACGCTCGCCGATGCCGCGCGACGATTCGAGGATGCCGTCGAGGCGGGACTCGCCATTCACGCCGAATGGTGCGGGCTCGCGATTAGGAAGAGCGCTACGGAAAGCGGCGGGTCGTTCTCGCTCAATCGGGACTTCGAGGCGACGGTCATTCCGGAGGCGACGCTATCTCTGCTGGCAGGTATGCAGGAACGGGGGCAGCTCACCCTCGATACGCTTTGGCAGCTCATGGAGCGTGGTCAGCTCCTCCCAGCCGGTTTCGACGCCGACCGCGAGAAGGCCAGGATCGCGCTGGAGCGCGATGCCGCCTAGCTCGATCAGGCCAGAAGAAAGCGGAGAAATCCGTGGGTATTACGACAAACCGACAATACCCACGGGATTCGGGCAGCGGCATTAGATATGCTCGCCCTAGGACGTCCGCAGGGCGACGCGTTCGTTAACGTCGAAGCTGCATGTCCGATGAGGCTGACGATTTGACGAGCGGAAGTACCGCCTCTCTCAATCGACTTCCGTTGGACGACATGAAAGTCACCAGTAGTTCGTTTGCATCCTTCGCTTCCGACTTGCGCATTCGGATGTCGAGTGAGCTGGGCTGAAGCTTCCACATTGCGCCTGCCGCGTAGTCGATGATCATTCCGACAGGGCCTCCCAGGACAAAGTTCCACCAAAACCAACCTGACAAGCCACGGGTCAGTTGTAGCTTCTGAGGCTCGTATCCAGCGATAGAAAGCTCAATCGAATACTCGTTCTTCCGAGTGAGGGGAAGGTTCATTGGCGCCGTACCACTCGCAATTTCAACGCCTGCGCCGTTCTTCACTGCGATGTGAACCTGATTGGGCGAGGTATTGATGGGGAGAGTCTGACTCGATCCGTGGACGATAGCCGCGCATCCACTGAAGAGGGTTGCAACGAGTACCACGAGCAATGGGTTCAGAGAGAACCTCGGGGCGAGTGCGCTTCGGAGCTTCGACATGCTCTCCTCCAGTTGTTAGTGTGTCAAGCAATTAGGCGGACGGAATCGGCGCGAATGTATGGCGTGAATTTCCATGCAGCAAGCCACGCCTAAGACGTCCGTGGTACGAAGCGTTCGGCGATTACGGTGCGGTGACGCCGACCGATATGCTGCGGGTATTTCGACCACGAACTCATGCCCGCTGGATCTCGGCGACGGGGGCGAGATCATCTGGTGTCGGGACGCGCACCAAGCCTCACTCCTTCGTGGCATTTGGGAGGCCGCGCATACCGGCATCTCAGCTGAAATGGGGCTCTATCCGGAGCGTCTCGTCCCGCCTTCGCGCCGGGGAAATCCGCGAGCTGGCGAATCGGTGGTCGGTGCCAGAGCTTTATGCAGCCCCTTAATCGGAAGCCGATGAAGCGATTCTTTGATTACCGAGTTGCGCTCGAAGCGAGCAGATCGCCCGAAGGACACTCATGGGCGATTCGAGAGATTGGCGCGGACGGTACGCCGATCGGCTCACCAATGATCCCGTTCACTTGGTCGGCCTCTTTCGACGTCCGCGATATTCAGCGCTTCGTGAGCGTCGAGGGAGACGGACATCGGGATGTTGCAGCGTCGGAGGTGACCGATGAGGCAGACGACGAGTTCACGGTCGGCCCCCCGCTTCTCGCGCGCGTAAGCGATCATCTCGGCGCGAAGCTAATTCCAGAAGAGACGTCCTTCTCTCACTTTGGCACTAGCCGGACGATCTCCAAGATGTCGTTGACCGTCGAGCCTGCGCCGGATGGTGTGGAGGACGCGACTTGCCACGTGTGGGGCGGAATCAAGCACGAGCACGAAGTCGACTTTCGAACGCGAAGCGAAGATGATGAGCTAGCCGTTTCATTGACGGTACCGAAGTCTGCATACGAGCGAATGTGCCGGCTGGCGGAAAGCCCACAGCGGAATCGAGCCTATCTTCGGCTGACGGGGGTTAGCGGCTTCTACGCCGCGTGGAGCCCCTCAATCACTGCCTACTCGATCAAGACGTTAGTCAGTGAAAGTCAGCTTCAGCTAGAAAACGGATCAGGTCTCGCCGTCACCCCGCCTCGACTGGGCTCGGCTCGCCGGTTTACGCTGTCCTTCTCTCGTCAACGCCGACGGAGTCGCTCAGGAACATCCCGAGCGGTTACGAGCGGCGACGCTGCAACACGTTCGCAAAGCAGAATCGACGAGCCTGAACCCGGATCGTTCATGGATCGGATGCGTTCGGTCGAACGTCAGGCCGCGATACGGGACGGGACCCGTGAGGCGCTTCAGGGGAATGGGATCGGCTTCGCGATTGAGCAATTACGAACGCCGCTGTGGATCATCGTCGGCTTACTGGCACTGCTCGTCTGGCGGAGCTGCTGACGCTCACCCCGCCCCCCGACGATCCGCGTATTCCTTCTCGGTTATATGTGCTCTGCTTCGAGACGGAGACGCGTTTTCGGGGTGTGTGTAGCCGCTGGTGTAGCCGTGAGACGAGAGCAGATGGCAGGCGGACTTCTGCAGCAGGTGCTAAGCTCTTGTCGTGCGCTGCGTTATCGGACCGTTCACGCGACTCCGCGCGCACTGATTACAAATCAGAGCGTCGACTGAGGCGCTCCAAAACATTCACTTATCGGCTGCTATTGAGGATAGACCATGCTAAGCCGCCTGATCGCGTTTATCGCTATGTCGTTGTTCCCGGTTCTACTGGTGGCACAACCAGCGTCACGGCCCATAACCACAGTGTACGACCCCGACATGACGCTCACCGGCCTTAAAGGCTTTGATGTTGCATTAGGAATAACTGCTGCAGGCATAGATTCATCATCAGTTCGCAATCGGCTGGAGCTTAAACTGCGCCAGAATGGAATTCGCGTCGGGAGCCAAGAGCCCACAATGCTCTTGCTCTTCTGTGTGTCACATGACGCAGGCGACACTCAACTCGTTTCGTACACCTGTGAAATGATGGTCCGGCAGGTTGTGCCTCGGTGGACACCCAAATCCGGCCACCAGTGGACACCTGAAAACCGGCCACCACAGGCGAGCTGAGGCGTAGCCCA